>NZ_JAXOJP010000016.1:0-102417 GCF_036663795.1 Parasphingomonas halimpatiens | reverse complement strand
ACCAACGCCAGCGCCAATATCCGCCGCGCCGCCCGGGCGCTCTTCGCTCGACCCGATGCCTGGCGAAGGTCAGCCGCCGTCATATCCAGTCGCGTAATCGTGATCCCAGACATCTCCCGCCTCCAATCCAACACTTCCGCATCGAATCAGAAAATCAACCTCTTGGGAATCCCCGCAGAGTCAGTCCTTTCGCCCGCTGGTATTACTTCCCCTGATTCGTTCACCCGGGTAACACCATTCTCGTATGCCCAGCGGTCGAGTGTCTTCGACATGAACTCCCGACCGTTACCCACGCGGATGGTCCTTGGCGCCCCGCGCAGCGATGTGATCGCCGCACAACGCACTAAGCGCTTATGGGAGTTCACACATGGCGTAGGGATCGTCTGAATACGGGTACGTCTCTGCGAGGTACCCGTCCCGCGCGCGCACCCGCGCGACCCAGTCCGTGAACGCCGATAGCTGGGTAGTATCGAGCCCTGCCTCGTCGGCGCGATGTGCGTAGGCAAACAGTGCGATGTCGGCGATTGTGTATCCGCCGCCACAAATGAACGGTTTAACCCTCAGTTCGGCGTCGAGGATGGCCAGCGCGCGCTCGGCCGTCGAACGCTTCCCGTCGACCATCGACGGTGGCCGCCCGTCAAGCTTGCCCGTAAGTGCCCAGTAGCGCAGCGAACCGACGCTATTCTGGATGTAGTCGATCTCGAACGATAGCCACTGCATGACTTTCGCGCCGCCGAACGCATCCGCAGGACGATATGCTGTGCCCTCGCTCAGGAACCAAAGGATCGCGTTAGACTCGGACAGCACTCTACCATCCTCAAGCCTTATAGCGGGCACGGCGCCCCAAGGATTGATCTCGAGGAATGCTGCCTCGTGACCCTGCCCCTCGAATATGCTGACTATCTCGGTCCGGTGGGGGATCGCCAAGTGTCTGAGAAGCTGCCGGACCTTCCAGGCGTTTTGAGACGGCAGGTAGTCGTAAAGGGTGATCAAGGCGATGCTCCTTCCAGCTCTTGTAATTTGTGGCGGCCGAGAGGTGACGACGCGCCTATTCTCTTGCGGGCATTTAGTGTTCCCGTGGCGGTTTCTCAGAACTCCCCGGTGACGGCGAGGCGAAAACGGCGCGGCGGCGTGTATTCAAGGGTCTCGGAGCCGTTGACCTGCCACGCGTAGCTGTTGGTTACGTTCAGCACCTGAAGGCGGACCGTCAGTGGGCGGCCAGCCGCCGTGAAGCGATAGCGCGCCCCGAGGTCGACCGAGAAGTCTGCGGGCAGCATCGCCTGGCGTCCACCCGTCCCCGCCGGTCGCGAGCTTGCCGCCTGCTCGCCGGTATACGTAAGCCCGATATCCAGTGACAAACCCTTCAGAGCCGCCACGGCGTAGCTTGCGTTTGCGATTGCGCGCAAGGAGGGCACGCCGACCGGTACGACACCGATTACGCCACGCTCGACGGCGGCTCCCGATATCCTGGGATCGATATAAACGGCACCGGCGACCACAGAGAGGTCCCGCGAGACCGGTCCCGAGAGCGACGCCTCGATTCCGCGGTGCCGGACCGATCCGATCAATCCGTATATATTGGTCGTGCCATCAAGCCCGGCGTAGGGCTTCTTGGTCTCGAAGCCCGCGAGGATCGCTGTTACGCCCGGCCGAAGCGTGTAGCGTAGTCCGAGTTCCGCCTGCGTCACAACGATTGCGTTGAGCACGGCATTGCGGTTCCCCGCCGAGGCGGGCGCGGTCCCCGCCTCCTCAAGTCCGCGGCTATAGCTGGCATATGTCTCGAACCCCGGCGCGACGCGCGCCAGCACGCCGAGGTTGTATAGGAAGGGCAGTGACCTGTTCGAGGTCAGCCCCGCCGCGGCCTCGAAGGTCTTGGTGTAGTCGGAGCGCAGCACTCCGACATTAACACGCACCCGGTCGCGCCAACTCGCCTGGTAGGCAATCCCCGCGCCCCTTTGATCGACCAAATCGCGAAGGTCGGCGCGACCAGCGCTCAGGTCGGGTGTGGCCGACTGTACCGGCCGCTCCCCGTAACTCACGCGACCGACGTCGATCACCGCGTCGCCACCGAAGAGTGTGCGTGATCTGCGTCCGCGTATGACCGCCGTGACCTTGTGCGAAATCGTGCCGGTTCGCCCTTCCCAGCTGACGCGCGCCTCGCCTGACCACGCCGTTGCGCGCTGCTGCGGGGATGCGATGAGCGTGGAGCGTACGGTGCCGTCGGCGCGGAGATCGGTGAAGAACTGGCTGAACGCGCGGGTTGGGTCCTCCTGCGAGAATACGCCGATGGCGCCGATCGACCAGCCTGCGCCGAGAGCGCTATCCGCCAGAACGCCGGCGATCCGACGCTGGCCGCGCTCGCGTGCCCAACCCTGTCCGAGATAGCGCCCCCGGACGATGCGGGGGGGCGGCGAGTCGCCTGCTAAGCCGATCCGGAATTGACCCTGCCGACGGTAATCGTATTCCCCGAAGAATAACCGGACCCTACCTGCCTCGCCGAGGCTCGCCCGCGCGGTGCCCGCGACGAGCCATGAGCCGCCTTCACCGCCCTGCGCGTCCCGGCCGTCGAAGACGAGGCCGAGGCCGAGCGAGGTAGAGAAGCGCTCGTCAGCGCTGCGGTGCTTGTAGTTGAAGTCGAGATACGGCTGGACGTATTCGTCGAGCCCGACAGTCAACAAGGTCGGGTCGCCGCGCGCCGGATCGCGCAGGCGGTAATCGACCACCCCTGATGGACCCGGCAGGTTTAGCTGGAACGTATTGTAGCCGGTGCGGACAGCTGTCGAGGCGACGAAAAAGTTGCTGACGCCTGAGCTTTTAACGAAGTAGTTGCCGTCGATCCTGTAGTTGCCGGCGGACTCGAGGTCGAAGCCGCGCACCGAACTCTGGTCGTATATGCCGACGGTGTCGTCGCCGACTGTGTATCCGAAGGCGTCGTCGGCGACCACGGTCGCGTTTGAGGTGGCCTGCGACCACGCGGGCACTGCGATTGCGCACGATAGCGCGCATATGGTTTTTGCGGCACGATGCATCTCTTTTCCCCAGTTTTTCGCTACCCCTTGGGCCGCGTCGTTACTGGGGCCGGATAGGGGGCTGGCACGCGCCCCGCTCCCCGTTTGTTGCGCCGCAATCCTGTCGATCGGTCTTTAGCTGGCGTCGTGGAAGATGATGCCGAGCGTGTGGCGGAATCCTGACCTGATCTCGCTGACACCATGCCTCATGTTGACTCGGTATATTCCGCGGGCACCGATCACGGGTCGGTGGCGTACCGGGAAGAGAACGGCGTCGCCCTGCCCGAGCGGGACGACGGCGGCGCGGCTTTGCATACGTGGACGCTGTTCGGTCAGTACAAACTCGCCCCCGGTGAAGTCAGTCGCCGGGTCCGAGAGCAGGATCGCCACTTGTAGCGGGAAGACGAGTTCGCCGTATATATCCTGGTGCAGGCAGTTGTAGTCGCCAGGGCCGTATCTCAGGATCAGCGGCGTCGGGCGCGACTGTCCTGCGGCGTGGCAGCGCTCGAGGAACGCGTCATGCTCGGCGGGGAACTGGACGTCGATACCCATCGCGGCATTCCACCGGTTCGCGATAGGCTGCACGGTCAGGTAGAGCTTCGTCCGCAGCGACTGAATGGGGTCGGGCAGGGGGTAGCTGAGATACTGGTATTCGCCACGCCCGAAGCCGTGGCGCGCCATGACCACCTTGCTGCGAAACCGAGTCTCGTCCTCGTAGAGGCTTACGAGTTCCGCGCACACCTCTTTCGAAAAGCGTTCGGCGCATCGCGCCCAGCCTTGGCGGTCAAGATCCTCCTCGAGCGTCGCGAAGTCCAGATCGTCGGATGCGGTCGTGCCCTGGATCATGCCGCTTCGATCTCGAGCAGGCTGCGCTTCCGCTCGATGCCCCATCGGTAGCCCGACAGCGACCCGTCGGTCCGGACGACGCGGTGGCACGGGATGGCCACCGCGAGCGCGTTGGCCGCGCAGGCCTGCGCGACCGCCCGGGTGGAGCGTGGTGCCCCGATGGCTTGCGCCACCTCCGCGTAGCTCGCGGTGGTGCCGGGTCGGATGGCGCGCAGTGCCTCCCAGACCCGATGCTGGAACGCCGTCCCGCGCACGTCGAGCGGCAGGTCCAGACCGAGTTCGGGAGCTTGGACAAAAGCGACGACGGTGGCAACGGTGGCTTCGAACGCATGCGAACCGCCTTCGAGGGTCGCCTGTGGGAACCGGTCCTGGAGATCGCGCAGAAGTGACTCGGGCTCGTCACCGAGCAGGATCGCGCAGACGCCCTTGTCGCTCGACGCGACCAGGATGGAGCCCAGTTGGCATTCGCCCACGGCGAACCGGATCACTGTCTTCGCGCCCCCCTTGCGGAACGCAGATGGGGTCATGCCAAGCATCGTTTCGGCTTTCTCGTAGAAGCGGCTGCTTGAGTTGAAACCGGCGGCATAGATTGCCTCGGTGACGTTCGATCCCTCCGCGAGATGCTCCTGCACGCGCCGCGTGCGGTGCGCGTTGGCGTAACCCTTCGGCGTCAGCCCCGTGACCGACTTGAAGACGCGGTGGAAGTGATGCGGGCTGAGGTCGGCCTCTGCCGCCAGTGTTGCGAGCGCAGGGGACTCCTCGGCGTTTTCGATTAGCCGACATGCGATGGCGATCTTTGCTGCTGTCCGCTGCTCCAACGGCGGCTGGTCGGGCTTGCAACGTTTGCACGCGCGGAAGCCTGCGGCTTCCGCATCTCCGGTGGTGACGTGAAACGCGACGTTTGCCGGCTTGGCGGGGCGGGCCGCGCAGGACGGCCGACAATAGACCCCGGTCGTCCGGACTGAGTAGTAGAAGACTCCGTCTGCGTCCCGGTCGCGGTCGACCACTTGGGCCCATCGCGGGTCGCTCTCGGTGGCCGCCGTCGCTTCGGTCGTCGTTCGTCCTGCTCGCATCGTCTTTACCTCGCCTTCCATCCATCCCTTCAAGGCGATCTTACCGTCGCGCGCTTCCCGTCTCTTGCGATTGAATTATCCCGCCTACGATCACTGATACGACAGCAAGGAGCGGGTATCCGCACCGCCGTTTGAAGTTCAACGGCGATAGGCACGGCTGACATAATGCGAGCGGGAAAGATGGATTGGGCAAGAGCATATCTTCTACGGCGTATCGTTGCCGCGTTCGCGGCGCGAGCTGCCGCGAGCTGGTCCTGCCTAGTCACATCTGCGCTGGCGATCGCCCTTTTCCCTTCAGTCGCCAAGGCGCAAGCCAGCGCGCCAGCTCTTGGGTTCTTCAGCTGGCAGCTCGACAGGATGACTGGACACCGGGTCACCCTGGTTGGCGCAGAGGAGACCGACCGTATCCTGCTGGATTTGATACGTGCCGACGTCGATGTAAGACTGGCCACGTCAAACCGCATCGAGATGGTCGTGAGGACCGACGCGGTTGAGGGAATTGAGCGCGTTACTATTCGCGCAGATGCCTCGGCGAAAGGTATTCGGATCCTCGATGCTTATCCCCAGCGATCGGGCTGGTCCGCGGAATGTCTACCGCCGCCGACCGAGCACGGCGACTTCTGGCTCGTCCCGGTCCGCCTTAAGGTGACGCTGTTCGTGCCCGCACGAATCACGGTGGATGTAACGGTGCGGGAGGGAACGGTGGAGGACCTTCGCCACGGCAAACGTTGGGGTCTGTCGATCCGCGTCGAAGCGGGACCCCAGCCGATCTACCGCTAACACTCTGAACAACCATGCCAATTCGAAGATTCGCCGGGGTCACAATAGGCGCCAGTCGGGACCCCAGACTTGGCGCAATTTGCCTATATAAATCAGCTCAGTAGGCGTCGTGGTGGTGGGGTCCCGCTTCGACGCCGATCCACAGACGTGTCCATGACACCGTCAGCAGCTCAAAGCGCGGGTCTTCCACTGAGCCGGGCGGTTCGTAACCACAAACTTTTCCAGCTCAATCCGGCCCAGGGAATCAGGCTGCAGGTCTTCGCCGCGCCAGTGACGTCGATATCGAACCAATTAAGATGTCATGGTTCAAATCGCACAGTATCAGCCACGTAATTCAGCGTAAGTTTGTATTTTTTGAGAAATCCGATGCCAAGCGCTACGCCAGCCCCAAGCGAACCGGTTGCGGTACCAAAGGTCGTATAGGCCGCGCTCAGGTCGTTCACCGCAATATCACCGATGGAGAATGGCGGAGCCCTACCAACCACGATATGTTGCTCGCCGCCATGCCCTACCGTACCGACCGGTTTTGCATCGGCCATCAAGCTTTCAATACCGAGTTCTTTGGCCATCATTGGCGTAATGATCATGTCATAGGTACCACCGGTATCGACCAATGCATCAACTGACCGATTAGCGATTGTCAGCTTGATGACAGGAATACCCGTGGTGAGCGTCATTGCGACGTCGCGGTGATCGGCTGGCCGGGGCGTTGTTTCAAAGTATACTTCTTCACGCTTGTAATCGATCACGATGGATTTCCCATCCAGGAAGGTGCGGCCAAGCAAGCCCGCCGCAGCCATTCCGTCCGGGCCCATCATGCCGCCCAGTGCGATCGATTGGAAAGAAACCACCTTTTCCATCTCGACCCCAACGCGAAGTCGTACCGTGTCGGTGTCGAACGTGTCGGCCTTCATCGAGCCGAACGTTTCCTGCGCCTCCGCGCTCGGAGTTAGCTTTAGCCCGATGGCGTTTGCATATGCCGTGTCGATTAGCGACTCGGTCGACCCGGTATCGAGGATCATCCATGCGCCCGGATGGCCGTTGACGGAAACCTTGATGTACACAAAACCCTTGTGAAACATTGACGGAAGTGTGTGCTCATGCAGGTCGACAACCTGCTTTGTAACGCTGGCATCACCTGTCGCCGCAATGTGTTTGCCGGCATCGATTGACGAGCCAAATGCCGGGGTGGCAGCCAGACACAGCGGCATACTTATCGTAGCAATAAATGATGTTATCCGACACATATGTGAGAAATTCCGGCGCATGAAAAGCTCCAATGATTTGTACTAGGTAATATTCAAATTAATTTAAACAAAACTCTAAATAAGATTCAGAGCCCACTCTTGCAACGAGCGGCTTTTACCACGTGCGCAATACTCGCAAATTGCAGTACATTATCCCCATTAGATATTATTACTAACGCAATATGACCCGCATTTTATTGTGTAGCAAGACCCAGATTACTTGCGACGGTGAAGTAGATGGGAAAGGGGCAGGCATCACAAGCCGGAGAGGATTATTGGCAAGCTACGTAAGCCGGAGATTGTGTGGCGCAGTGCAAGACGATGGGCGATGCGTATCGTCGGATCGCGGTACCGCGCGCGCCACCGACGGCCGCCTTCACGGACGAGGCCGGAACCCGTTTGATCGCCCCTGCAGCGGCACGGAGGCCGGCAAGGGCATCCGCCGCGCCGCCGGCCAGCGCGCCCCCGGCAAGAAACAAGACAGCGATCGATTTCGGAGCAAACATCGCAATCTCTTCCGTGCCGAGGCCTGTCATCCATTCGTCGCGCACCGCGCTTCGGTTACAGCCGGAAGTGATTGTAACCGGATCGGCGTCGCGCGCGAATTGCCCCTGTATGACCGATATCCCCTCCCCGAACCGTCGCGACCTTCTCACATGCCTTAGCGGCGGTGCGGCGGTCGCCTTTGCCGCGCTTGTCCTTCCGGCAGGCAGGTCGACAGCAGCCGCGAAGCCGGGGGCCTTCCAGCTCAGCGACGCCCAGTGGCGCCAGCGCCTGTCGCCGGAAGGCTATGCCGTTCTCAGAACGGCCGCGACCGAGCGCCCTTATTCGAGCCCGCTCAACGGCGAGCATCGGAGCGGCGTTTTCGCCTGTGCCGGGTGCGCCCTCCCGCTCTTCGCCTCGGCCTCCAAGTTCGACAGCGGCACCGGCTGGCCGAGCTTCTATGACCATCTCCCGCATGCCGTAGCCGAGCGTTCCGACACCGATTTCAGCATGACGCGAACCGAGGTTCATTGCGCCCGATGCGCGGGACATCTCGGGCACGTCTTCAACGACGGCCCCAGGCCAACGGGCCTGCGCTACTGCATGAACGGCGCCGCGCTACGCTTCGATGCGGCCTGACGGCAAAAAGCGCCCACCCGTGTAACCAGATGCCGGGGCGCGACGAACATCCAGCTGGTGGCCACCATCTGGAGATTGCGCGTCATGAGCAGCGCGACGAGGATTTGCTTCGACTGCACGCAATGCGGGCGATGCTGCCACGATCTGCGGCTCACGCTCAGCCTTGACGAGGCGATCGTCTGGGCCGGCAACGGCCATCAGGTCCAGCTTCTGTGCGAGGCGATCCCCTGGCCGCGCGACCCGTTGCCGGACGAGCGCGAACTCGCCAACCGGCGCGACACCTCTTTCGCCGTCGAGATCGGCGGCATGCCCTTTCGCGTCCATGTGATGCTGGTGGCATACCATCAGGGAGCGTGCCCGCATCTCCAGCCCGACATGCGCTGCGGCAATTATGCGGAGAGGCCGCGGATCTGTCGGATCTATCCGCTCGAAAGCCGTCCGTTCACGCCGATGGACCCCGTGTCCAGAAGATGCCCCGACGAGGCCTGGGCCGGCGAAGCGCCTGTCCTGCTGGAGAACGGCGTCATCGCCGATCCGGCAGCGCAGACGATCGTGGCGGCACATCGCCAGGCAAGGATCGACGACACCGCCGCACTGGAGGTGGCGTGCGCGCAGTTCGGCATCTCGGACGCCGCGTTCGCCGGCGAGGGCATGGCAGTGCACACGCCCGACCCTGCCAAGCTGGTGAAAATCCTGGGCGAGGCGCGCGAATCCTCCGCAGCGCTCCCCGGTGTCGGCCATTGGGAGATCGTCACCAACCGTCAGGCGACGGTAGAGCTCCTGCGCGAGGCACAATGCCCGGCGCGCCTGGTGTCGTCGGCCACGGCATTTCTCGGGTCGTTCGAACCCGATATGCAGGGATCTGGCTCAATCGACGATGATCGTGCCCTTCATGCCCTGTGATGCGGGCAGGAAGTGGCCGCATTTGCTATTCACAAGGGGGCACCGTCAACGTTCGCAACGTCTCCAACCGATCCATGATTAACCCGATTCACGCATGAGTGAAGTGCAGAACGACCGGATTATCGCGGGTCGGCAAATCGAGCATCTCTAATGGCGCAGGCAGCAGGCAGTAACCAGCGGCCCGCACTGGAGTACGCCCGCATGTCCCGCCTGACCATCCCCGCGCGTGAAGCGCCCGATGCCTCATCGCTACCGCAGAGTTATCGACTCGTGTCCGGTCACCTCATGCTCGTCAGCCATCCGCTGTGCCCCTACGTCCAGCGCGCCGTCATCGTAATGACCGAGAAGCAGATCGCGTTCGAGCGCATCGACATCGACCTTGCCGACAAGCCGGCCTGGTTTCTCGCACTCTCGCCGACGGGAAAGACACCACTTTTGACGGTGGGCACAGAACATGCGCTGTTCGAGAGCGCGGCGATCGTCGAATATCTCGACGAAACCTGCGGAACGCCGTTGATGCCCGCCGATCCCGTCGAGCGCGCAAAAACCCGCGCGTGGATCGAGTTCGCATCGGGCACACTGGCGGATATTGCCGGGCTCTACGCGGCCCCCGACGAGCCGGCCTTCGCGAACAAGCGCGCGGCGCTCGATCGGCGTTTCGGTCAGATCGACGCCGCACTCTCCGCGCCATGGTTTGCGGGGGAGCGGTTCGGACTGGTCGATGCTGCCTTCGCACCGGTGTTCCGATACCTCGACGCCTTCGAGCGCCTTGCTGGCCTATCGCTCGCGGACGGCCTCGCCCGGCTTGAGGCTTGGCGTCTTGCTCTCGCCGGACGGCCATCGGTTAGAGTAGCCGTGGCGCCGGATTATCCCACGCGGCTTGAACATTTCCTGCTCGCGCGAGGCTCGTTTCTGACTCGCATCGTCCTTGAACATTCGCAGACGATCGCCGACGCCTAGCCGCGGAAGCCCGACGCTGCTGTCAGACCAGCGAGCGCGTTCGGCTTGTTCTCGAATATGGAGGCGTTTGCTTTATAAGAGGAAGGCAGCGGCCTTTCCATCCTCGACGAATGCGAGGCTCCCGACGCTGGCGAACAGCCTGATGAGCAGCATTACGGTCAACCAGTGCGGCGCGCTGGTCACGCCGTCGAAGCGCTGCAGGCTTGCCTGCTCGTGCAGGAAATCGTCGCCATCGAACGTCGAAGAGGTCATGGCGGGTCCCGGCGCGGGCGATCGGCCCGTCCTGGATTGGCACCGGGAGATGCTGCGCCAGAGCAGAGACGGAAGAGCGTCGGCTCTTATTCCCGTCCGGGCCCAGCGAGGCGCCGGCCAATGCCTGCAATGCCAGTCGCGACCTCCTGCCCAATGGTCGCGAACGCACAAGGCGCGCCATCGCTGCGCCCGAAAAGCGGGACACCGCGTGACAGCGACGCCCCGGAAAATGGCCTGCCGGCCTTCAGCCGTCGTAAGGAACATTCTGTGCAACAAAGGCCGTCATGGCCGCGGCGCGCTCTGCCATCATCGTGCGGATGTGCGGGCGTTCATCCATGAAGGCCATGTAATCGACCGCCATCGGGAGGTGGCGCGCAAGCATGTCCTCGCCATAGATCGCCGACGATGCCAGCCTGATCATGGTGAAATGGACATAGGCGACGCAGTCCGCAGCCGTAAACGTCGCGCCGAAGATATAGGGCGAGAATTTCGCGAGCCTGCCTGCTGCCGTCAGGCCCACCGTCAGCCGCTCATGTGCTTCGCGCTTGGTCTCGTCCGACACGGTGCCGCCGAAGAAGCATTCCTTGTAGAGGCGACGCGCGACCCATTCGGCATTGAGTTCGAGATGCTGGATCAACTCGCGGCACTTGGCACGCTCATACGCCGCACCTCGGCGACCCTGAGCGCGTGGAGCGAACTGTCGGACAGGTCGCCGATCCGCACCGCCACATCGATTCCCTCATCGACCAGCCGAACCACACGGTCGATCAGCGTCAAGGAGACCTTGAGACCCGAATGCGCGCGTAGCAGGCGGTTCGCCAAGGGCAGGATATGCAACCGCCCAAAGGTGACTGGCGCAGTGATGACGAGCGTCCCGCCAGGCGTCGCACCGTCCCCCCGCAACGAGAGTGCCGCGTCGTCGAGCTCGGTCAAAGCGGCACGACAGCGTTCCAAATAGGCGGCGCCTTCTTCGGTGAGCCGCACCGAGCGTGTCGTCCGGCGCAGGAGCGCCGTGCCGAGCGACGCCTCGAGCGACGCTACCGCCCGGCTCGCTGCGGTTGGCGATATTCGCATGTGGCGTGCAGCCTCGGCGAAGCTCGCCAGGTCGGCGACCGCAACGAAGGTGCGCAACTCTTCCAGTCGGTCCATGATTATCCCGATTCCTGCATGAGTGAAATGTATGATGAACGGATTATCACAAGGGGCCAGGAATGACATCTTCAATGGGCAGACGGCATCCAGCCGCTCGACCCGGAGAAAATCGCATGTCCCGCCTCGCCATCCCCGCCCGTGAAGATGCCCCCGCCGCAGCCCAGCCGCTGCTCGACGCAGTCGAGAAGCAGCTCGGTGTCGTCCCCAATCTGTTCCGCCTGGTCGCCACCAGCCCCGCCGCGCTCGAAGGCTATCTTGGCCTCAACGCGGCACTCGGTCGCACGCTCGATGCCAAGACCCGCGAGCGGATCGCGATCACCATCGCCCAGGCCAATGGCTGCGACTATTGCCTGTCGGCGCATACCTATCTCGGATTGAACCTTGCGAAGATCGACGAGACCGAGATCGCACTGAACCGCGCTGGCCATTCGGGCGACGCCAAGGCCGATGCCGCGATCGTGTTCGCCCGCCAGGTTCTCGCCGCACGCGGCAAGGTCAGCGACGCCGACATCGCCGCTGTCCGTCTCGCCGGCTTCACCGAAGCCCAGGTGATCGAGATCGTCGCCTCGGTCGCGCTCAACGTGCTCACCAACTACATCAACAACGTCGCTGAGACCGACATCGATTTCCCCGTCGTCCTGGCCGCGCAAGCCGCCTGATCCCCTTGCCGTCGGCGGGTTCCCCCAACGCCCCCCGCCCGCCGACGGCATCCCCTGCTGCGGAACCGCTCATGCCTTATGGCTTCCTCGACATCGCGACCACGCCGAGTGTGCATGCGGCGCAGGTCGCCCATGGCAGCGCGGGGCTGTACGAGAAGGTCGGGGCCAACCGTGCGTTCGATCGCTTCGGCCCGACCGAGGAGGCGTTCATCGCCGCGCGCGACAGTTTCTACATGGCGAGCGTTTCGGAAACCGGCTGGCCCTATGTCCAGCATCGCGGCGGCCCGCCCGGTTTCGTTAAAATACTCGACGACAAGACGCTCGGCTTCCCCGATTTTCGCGGCAACCGTCAATATATCAGCCTGGGCAACACTGCGGTGAACGACCGCGTCGCGCTGATCCTGATGGACTATCCAGCGCGCAGGCGGCTGAAGCTCTACGCCCGGATCGAGGCGTGCGATCTTGCCGCCGACGCTATCCTTGCCGAGAAGCTCAGCCTGCCCGACTATCGCGGCGTGCCCGAGCGCGCTTTCCTGCTCCATCTCGCGGCGTTCGACTGGAACTGCCCGCAGCATATCACACCGCGCTTCACCGAGAGTGAGATCGCCGCCGCGGTCGAACCGCTGCACGCGCGCCTCGCCGAACTCGAAACCGAAAACCAGGCGCTGCGCGACACGCTCGCTGCCCGTGGAGACTATATATGACCGTCGAACTTCCCCGAGCGCCGCTGCCGCCCTTCACCCGCGAAACCGCGCTGCTCAAGGTCCGTGCGGCGGAAGATGCCTGGAACAGCCGCGATCCGGCACGCGTCGCCCTCGCTTATACCGTGGACAGCGAATGGCGGAACCGCGACCGGATACTCAGGGGACGAGCCGAGATCATCGAGCTGCTCACCGCGAAATGGGCGCGCGAGGAGGAATATCGCCTGGTCAAGGACCTCTGGGCCTTCACCGACAACCGCATCGCGGTGCGCTTCCAATATGAATGCCGCACCGACGGCCAATGGTATCGCTGCTACGGCAACGAGCAATGGGAGTTTGCCGAGAACGGCCTGATGCGCCGGCGCGAGGCATCGGTGAACGACGTTCCGATCGCAGCGACCGACCGGCGCTTCCTGTGGGTCGGTCCCGCCCCGCGGCCCCAGGGTCATCCCGGCCTGCTGGGCGTCGGTTGATGGCCCGGGCGACCCGCATCGTTGCCGTGTCCGGCAGCCTTCGCCGGCAGTCGGTCAATATGGCGCTGCTCCTTGAGATCGCGGCGCGAGCGCCTGCCGGCGTCGCCGTCGAGATCGTGTCGCTCGAAGCGCTCCCGCTGTTCAACCCCGATCTGGAGCCGGACCAGCCGCACGCGGTCGCGGCGTTCCGCCGCCGTATCGCCGCCGCCGATGCGCTGATCATCGCCAGCCCCGAATATGCCCATGGGGTCAGCGGCGTCATCAAGAATGCGCTCGACTGGCTGGTCTCGTGCGAGGATTTCGCGGGCAAACCCGTCGCAGTGTTGAACGCCGCTCCGCGCGCGCACCACGCCGATGCCGCGCTGCGCGAAATCCTGTCGACCATGGCGGCGCAGATCGTCGAGGAAGCCTCGATCAGCGTCCCGCCACCGAACGCCGCGCCGCCCGTGGCGGCGCCGTTTCACCCCGGTGTCGGCGAAACGCTCACCAACGCCCTGGCTGCGCTCGTCGCAGCCGCGCGCCGGACCATGCCGGGCGAGATATCTAACGACAACGCAAGCGAACAGGAATCCGACCCACACGCTCCAGCCAACAAGGGAACAGGACAATGACCATGATGCGCGCACTCAAGCTGCTATCACCGCTGTTGCTGATCAGCGCCGCGAACGCGAGCGATACGCCACGCTATAACGGCGCCGGCGAGCTCGTGGTCCCTGCCAATTATCGCGACTGGATATTCCTGACCTCGGGCCTGAACATGAACTATGGCGACGAGCCGATCGCCGGGCACGACACCTTCGATAATGTCTTCGTCGATCCGGCCTCCTGGCGCGCCTTCAAGGCAACCGGGCATTGGCCCCAAGGCACGATCTTCGTGAAGGAAGGGCGCCGCGGCGCGACCAACGGATCGATCAACCGGACGGGGCAGTTCCAGACCGAACAGCGCGCCTATCTCGAGCTTCACATCCGCGACGCGAAGCGCTTTCCGACCGGCTGGGGGTTCTTCGAAGTCGCCGGCGACAAGCCGGCAAAAGTGCTTCCCACCTCGGCGAGCTGCTATGCCTGTCACCAGCAGCACGCCGCGGTCGAGACGACGTTCGTCCAGTTCTACCCGACGGCCAAACCGATCGCGGTAAAAGCGGGCACGTTCGATGCCAGCAAATAGCCCCCCGCTGGTCTGGACGACCCTCCTGCGCCGGGCGCGGCGATGGTCGCCGGGAAAGCCGACAGAGCGGGCCGGGGCGCCAAGCGGTGGCGCGGCATCGGCAGCAGGCGAAGCCGCGGATCCCCCGCTTCCTTCCGTGCTCGTGCCCTGCGCCTTCTACCGCCACCGATTGCCGACGCGACTCTGGCACTGGACGAACGCGGTGACGCTCACCGTCATGCTGATGAGCGGACTGATGATCTTCAATGCCCACCCCCGGCTCTACTGGGGACAGGCGGGCGCCAACAGCAATGCGCCGTGGCTGGCGATCGGCCCGACCGCGCATGGCGGGCACCTCGTGGTCGGTCCCGTGGACGTACCGACCGGTGGCGTACTCGGCCGCTGGCGGGACCAGCACGGCGTCGAGCGAACCCGCGCCTTTCCCTGGTGGCTGACGATCCCGTCCGGCTACGGTCAGCCTGGCGAAGCAATTCACCGGCTATGAGGTCGGGTTCGGTCTGTTCCAGTTCTTCGGCTCGAACCTGTTCGACGTGAACCTCGGCGCCAAGGGGCAGGAGCCGCTCCAGCTCGGCATCCGCACCGCGCTCGAAGAGGCGACCATGCAGTTGGTTGGCGCGGTGAGCCGCAGGGATCCGTCATCCTGCATCGCGCAATCGACCGCCGTCACACGGCCGGCGGCGGCGTCGACCGCCAGCCACGGCTGAGGACTTCGATCCTCGAACGGATGGGAGGTGCCTCGGTCCCAAACCAGCCTGACACCAAGACCCCCTTTTCAATCCACAGGAGATCATCATGCACATATTCATGACCCGCCGCCGCGCGCGGCGTTCCCAGCTGCTCGCCGGCGGCGCCATTGCCCTGACCGTGCTGCTCGCTTTGCCAGTGAGCGCGCAGAGCATCGACGCCACCGCGCTCCGTTCGGCGATTAACAAGCAAAGCACCGCCAGCGGAACGATCAGCGCCGATGCCAGCAGCGGTACCGCAGCCGCGTCGTTCTCGTCGATCCAAGCCGGCACGGTCAGCGTTGCCGACAATCAGATTTCGGCAGCAGCCGGCGCCAACAGCGCCACGACTTCGCTCGATCCGGTCCGCTCTTCGTCCGGCCTCGGAGCATCGCCGACCACGATATCGATCCACGGAAGCGCGACCAGCGGCCAAGCCGACAATCTGCTCGCCAACAGCCAGCGCATGATGTCTGCGCCGGTTCGGGCGACCTTGCTTGGCGGCCAGACCGGCATCACCGCGGGGAGCGTCTCGGCTGGAGATCTCTCGGTCGCGAACAATGATCTCGAAGCGTCGGCGCTCGGCAACCAGGCCGTTGACCAGCTCGGGCTCGACAATGCTGACTTGGGGGCCGGGCTGGTCAGCGCCCAGACCGGCGATGCCACGTCGTCGGTGTCAGCCAGCAATGACGGCGTGACGCAGCTTGCCATCACCGGCGCGTCGGCCAGCCGCCTCGACCTGAGTGGGAACAACAGCGTCGCCAGGGCGGGTGGCAACGTGGCTTCCGACGCCCTGTCGGTCAGCGCCACGTCGGTCGTCGCGCCCGCCGGCTCCTTGCCGGCTTCGACGGTCTCGGCCGCGGCCGACGACACCAATGTCGCCAATGCCCTTTACACCAATCTCGGCCGCCAGCAGCTCGCTGGCCAGGTCAGCGCCGTGGTGGGATCGGCGCCGGCGAGCTTCTCCGTCGATGTAAGCGGCGACCTCAACGCTTCCTCGGCCAGCGCCGACAGCAATGCTGTTGCCGCGGTCGCCAGCGGCAATCAGTCGTCGCGGTCGCTCGCGCTGACCGCAGGCAGCGTGAGCCCGGCCGATGAGGTAGGAGCGGCGATCGCCAACGTTACTGGCGTTCAGCGCGTGGTCGCCGGCGGCGTCTCCGCCACGGCCAATGGCGGTACGACGATCGGCGTCGACGGCGCCCTGTATGGAAGCGATCTGTCCGCGTCGCGGAACCAGATGCGCGCTGTGGCGACGGGCAATCGGGCGGACGGCAATCTCCTGACCGTCGATGCCAATAGGATCGACAGCGGCGGTGGTTTGCCATGGGGTACGGTCGGTACCGCCATGACCGGCAATGACGGCGTATCGAGCACGACCGCGGCCTTCAGTGTCCATAATGTCCAGGAGCTGGACGCCGGCGTCTCGGCCGGGGTGAGTGGCGGAGCCACCTTGGTCGCCATCGCCGGCCCGGTCGATCACGCGACCCTTGCCGCCTCGGACAACGTGACGGCCGCCGCCGCCATGGGCAACAGCGCGACCAATGGCGCGACGCTCCAGGCGGACGCGCTGCGCGGCAGCGTCGATCTCAACAATGCGCAGACGGTCGATGGCAGCATCCGCAGCGTGGTGGGGACGAGCGGCGATCGTGCCGGCGCAAGGATTGAGCCGTTCGGCAGCGTCGCGGGTTCGCAGCTGCGGGTCACCGGCAACAGCGTCACGGGCGCCGCAGTTGCCAGCAGCGCGAGCAACAGCCTGACGGTCACTGGCAACAGCGTCAGCGCTGGAAGCGGCCATGTCGACGCTACGGCCGGACAGGTCGATAGCGGCTATGGCGCTGCCGCCAATGTCGCCCTGGCCAACTACCAGAAGTTCGGAATGCCGCTGGCGACCGGTCCGGCGGCATCGTCGGTGACGAGCAACGTCGCCGGCAAGTTCGCGATCGGCGATGTCGGCTATACCAATGGATCGACACTGATGCTCGACAATAACAGTCAGGCTGCCACGGCAGTGGGCAACACGGCGCTCGATCGACTGTCGCTGACGGCCACGTCGCTGCCGGGTGTCTCATCTCCCGCTGCCGGCACGGCGCTGTCGTCGTCGCAGTTCGGCGATGGCAGTGTGGTCGCGAATTCCGACATGGTCGTCGTCACGCGCGGCGGCGTCGGCAACAGCGCGGTGTCGCTGCGCGGCAATGCCAACCGGGCAGTGGCCGTGATGAACGACGCGGATAACGGCCTGAGCGTCTCGGCGGTGAAGCTCGACGGCGT
The DNA here is from genome assembly GCF_036663795.1 of Parasphingomonas halimpatiens. Classification (NCBI taxonomy): domain Bacteria; kingdom Pseudomonadati; phylum Pseudomonadota; class Alphaproteobacteria; order Sphingomonadales; family Sphingomonadaceae; genus Parasphingomonas; species Parasphingomonas halimpatiens. The sequence goes on along the minus strand of NZ_JAXOJP010000016.1, from coordinate 85,086 downwards.
CACGGGCGGCGCGGCCAGTGCTGATGCCGGCAATCTCGGCTCGGCCAGCGTCACCGGGGATCATGTGCTGTCCGGCACTCAGTTTGCGAATGGCACCGTTGGCGCTGCCGCCCAGACGCGGTTGGTCAACAGCGATGCCGGCGCGACCATGTCCGGCTCGAGCTTCACGGTCAGCGACAACAGCACCGTGGCCGATGCGTCCGCCAATCACGCGGTCAATGCGGTGTCGGTGTCGAGCACCGGCGGCACCGGTGCCACTGCGGGTCTCGCCAACAGCCAGATGAGCGCTGCGACCGTCAATGCGAGCGCCCGCACCGATGCGACGCTGGGGCTGGGCGGTACAGCAACGGGAACCGCGATCTACGGCTCCTCGGTGACGATCGCCGATAATCTGACCCAGGCCGTCGCGCGGGGCAACAGCGCGGACAATGCGTTGACGCTGAACGGACCGGTGAATGCCGCGCTCACGGGTGCGAGCAGCGCGCAGGTCGGGTCGTTCGACACGGTCGCGACGGCGCCGACCGTGCTGGTCAATGCACAGAGCAATGATGGCGCGGTCACGGCCAGTGCCGGCGGGACGATGGGCGTGCCGCTCAATGCCGCCGGCTCCGTGGCTTCCTCGGCGCTTGCAGTCACGGGCAATGCCATGACCGCGAACGCTTATGGCAACGCCGCGACCAACCAGGTCATGATCGGTAGCCCTGGCGCCGCGCGCGGCGCGGTATTGAGCAACGTCCAGACCAATGATGGCCCGGTGTCGGCTTCGGTCGCCGGGGCGAGCTTCGCGGTCCGCGGCGCGCAATTGTCGAACGGCGCCCTGACGATGAGCGGCAATCAGCTCGCCGCCAGCGCGACCGGCAATATCGCGAACAGTGCGATCACCGCCGGTCATTGAGATCCGCGGCGGGCCGCCGATGCCCCCCGGCTGGCCCGCCTTGCGGGAAAGGCCGCCGCGCTCACTCCCTGGCGCGGCGGCCTTTCGATGGGCCGGTGCGCGGCGGCCGATTATCTGCTGATCTGGACTGTCGCCGTCAGGCAAAGCTCAGCGCGTAGGCCTGCTCGATAGCGACCGCTTCCGCGTCGGTCAGGGCAGCGAACTCCCGCATTCTCGCCCGCTCTGAAAGCGCTCCCTCATTCTGGGCCAGGAATCCGCGCAGAAGCTCGACCTGGGCGGTCGGCATGTCGACGATCTGCTGGATGCGTTCACTGAACGCATCGAACGCTTCGAGGAAGCGCAACTCATCGGGCATGTCGCGCTCGATCACCTGCTCGACACAGGCATAGAGAAACTCGGCATGGGCGGTCGCATCGAAATAGCGATAGAAATCCGCGGTATCGCCAAGCACCTCGATGTTGCCGCTGGCTGTCGGCGCCCATTCGATCAGCGGCAGGAGCGGTGCCGAATAGGATTCGAGCACGCGGCGATATTCGTCGATGCGCCGGTAGATCGCGACGCTGACGGGAAAGATGAGTCCAGGTGGATTGAAGCGCGCGAGCGCGAGCGCGTGGTGGAAGAGCCAGCGGTGAAGGCGTCCGTTGCCGTCGATATAGGGGTGAATATAGACGAAGCCGAAGGCGAGGCAGGCCGCAGCCGCCACCGGATCCATGCCCCCGGCGATCGATCGCTGCGCATAGTCGATGACGCCCTGGAGGAGCGAAGGCAGGTCTTCTGCGCGCGCGCTGATATGATCGGGGACGGGCATGTTCGTGTCGCGATCATGGACGCCGACAAAACCGCCCTCGTCGCGTAGCCCCAGGCGGACGAAGCGGGCGTCGCCGATCACGATGCGCTGGAGGCGGTTGAGTTCGTCGAGGCTGAGCGGAAATGTGCCGGCCTGCGCGATCGCCTGTCCCCAGCGCGACGCGCGATCGCCCGATGGCCGCTCGCCCTCGATCGCGAACGACGATTTGGAGTCATTGAGCAACAGGAAGGCGGCGGCACGGGCGACGAGGTCGGGGCGGACGCGCACTGCCGTCTCTCTGGCGCGCGCGTCGAGCGCCATGGCGCGCCAGGCGTCGAGCGCGTCGGTCCGGCGCACCATGGGGCAGAAGGCGGGCGTCCCGGGCAGGTTGTTGATCACCCGGTGGCGCGGCGATGGCTCTCCCTGCGCCAGCGCATACTGCTGATCCGTATCCACCACAGGGACCGCGCGCACTGGACCCGCATCGAGGAGCTCGAGCCGCGTCCCTGTCAGCCATTCGTACAGGAACCAGATTCGCCGGGCATAGGAGCCTGTGGGGCTGGCTTCCACGATCCCTGCGATGTCAGCCGGCGCCACGGTTCGAAAGAGTTGCGCCAGCACCGGAAGATTCAGACCTTCATAACGCAGCGCGAAGGTGAGATGCCCGGCGAGATCACTGTTCGGCGCGTAGCGGGGCGTCAACATCAGCCATTGCTCGTTTGAGCGCGGATGATGGCGGCCGGCGATCGCCGTCAGTCGGCCGGACAGTGGCACACGCAAATCATGGCGATCGATCAGCGCGGCATAGCCGGCAGGCACGCCCGACTCCGGGAGCGGGATCGTGCGAAAATCCGTCTGGGGCTGCGAAGGCCATTCATTCATGTCGCTTCTCGCGAAAAACGTTCACGCCACCATGGCTGCTTTGTGCAAATCGTTCATGATCTGCGAAAAGCCATCATATATGTCGAATTTCGCGAAATTCAATCTCAGTTGGTGCCGCCTGCACTGGTGGTTGCCCTGACGGGCTGTGCACGCCAGTCAGCGCGGGTCCCAGGATCACGCTGCATCAATAGCGTCGCGGAGAGGCGCCCATCTTCGGGCGTCTACAACCCCGGTCATCGTGACGTGATCACGTCGCCTGGGTTTCGTACGGCGACGGTCGACGCCGGCTATTCGTCGATGGTGCGCCCGTAGCGCTCGGTCATCATCGCAAGGAACCTTCGCAACGGCGGGCTATCATTGTCAGCTCGCCACACCAGGCACTGCTCGAGGGACGTCGCCGCGAAGGCGTCGTGGACGCTGTGGAGCGTCGGGGCGCTGGGGCTTCGCCGGGCCGGAAAGCCGATGCCGATCACGATGTTGCCGCCTTCGGCGAACGACAGGAGATTGTCGCGGCCGACCCGCTGGACGCGGATGTCGGGCGCGTGGCCCGGCGAGGCGAGACGGGCATTGATGAGTGCCTGGATGTCCGGGCCCGGATCATCGGCCGAGACGATGAAGGTCGCCCCTTTGAGATCCGTCCAGTGCAGCCGCTCACGATGCGCGAACGGGTGATCGCTTGGCACGGCGGCGATCAGCCGCTCGCTCCACAGGCTGCGTGACCGTAAGGTGGGGGACGGTGCACGACCAGCCGCTATGGCAAGGTCGAGGTGGCCACGTTCGACCGCGGTCAGCATCGCGCGCCGGTTGAGCTCACAGGCTTCGATCTCGACTCCCTTGTTGGCCGCGCGAAACATTGCCAGCGACTCGGACAGGTGGCCGGTCGTGAGCGAGGTATGGAAGCCGATCCGCAGCACGCCGACGTTGCCGGTGGCGAGCGACCTGGTGTCGATCAGCAGGCGGTCGAAGTCCTCGAGGATGTGCCGGGCACGCTGCAGGAATCGCTGGCCCGGATCGGTCGGGATCACGCCGCGCGTCGAGCGCTCGAACAAGACTAGGCCGAGCCGGGATTCGAGATAACGGATGCTGTCGCTGAGCGTCGATTGCTTGACGCCGAAGCGCTCTGCAGCCCGGCTGAAACTTCCCGTCTCGGCTGCGGCCTGGACGTAGCGCAGCAAATGCAATTCGATCATCTGGACCCCTTGGGCGCGTCGGATGATTGACCCTCCGATCGTCGCGTACCGCCTCGATGACGGCTCGCGCGCCGGCCCGGTATATGAACAATTTTATAGGGCGGGGCGGAGCATGCAGCGCTCCGGTTTACCCGTATCTATTTGCAGCGTTATGATAATTCTGGGGCTTGCGTTGCGAGTCGACCGCTCTAAGCTATGGCTACGCGACCCGTTCGGGTTGCGTCGAGGCCTGAGAACCTCGTTTGGATGTGGACTTCGACCGGACCCGGTGCCGGCCGGGTTGCTGTCGCATATGTCCAGGCCGTTCGCGGCTAAAATCGGCAGCGCGGGTACATCCGAACCTGTTTCTCAGAACCCGGCTCTGGCCGGCCGCCTCAGGGATATGGAGGTGGCTATGGGGCCGATTGCCGGTGACGTCTTCCGGGTGGGGCGATGAGCGAGCCCGCAGCGCGTCCGGCGAAACCGCCAACCGAACCTCAGCCGCGAGCCGTGAAGCTCGATGTCCTCTTTCGCGACCAGCAGCATTCCCTGACACGATTCTTCACGCGCTACCGGGCCGGCAACGATGACGCGCGCGATCTCACGCAGCAGGCCTTTCTGCATTATACGCAGGCCGAAGAGCGCTCGCCGGGCGCGGTGAGCAAGCCCGAGGCTTTTCTGCGCCAGATCGCTCGCAACCTGCTGCGCAATCGCGCGCGGACGGCGGCGCGACATCACCAACATGATCATGTCGTTGCCGACGATGAGATGATCGCTGGTGCTGACGAGGTTCGCCGGCTCGAGGCGCGCGATGGTCTCGCCCGGATCGAAGCTGCCCTGAAGAAGCTCAAGCCGAAGACACGCGAAATTTTTCTGGCGCATCGGCTTGATGGCATGAGCTATGCTGAGATTGCCGAGGTCACCGGCTTGTCGATCAAGGGTGTCGAAAAACAGATGTCTAAGGCCATTGCCCATATCGATCGCTGTGTCGGCCGGACCTGATGCCAATCACCGGGGGACGTGAGGACAGCGAATCGCTGCGCGTGGACGCAGCCGAATGGTGGGCGCGGATGCATGGTCCCGACGCGGAGCGATCACGCCTCGACTTCGAGCGCTGGCGCGCCGCCGACCCGGCGCGCCGCGCGGCCTATGCGCGGCTCGAGCGCGAGTGGGAGATGTCGGGCGGGCTGCGCAATAGCGCGATGGGGCGGGCGCGGCAGCTGCCGCGCAAGTACAGTTGGGCCGATTGGGCGACGCCTCGCGTCGCCCTGGCAGGGGCGGCAGCGTGCCTGGCGGTCGTCGTCGGTGGGGTCAGCTGGAAGGGGTGGCAGCAGGAGGAACGGCCGGCGGCAGCGGCCTTGGCGAGCGCCGTCGGGCAGATCCGGACCCTCCGTCTGCCGGACGGCTCGACCGTAACGCTCGATACCGATAGCGTCGTCTCTTTGGCCTTTACCGACGCAAGCCGCGTCGTTCGCCTCGTACAGGGTCGCGCCCGGTTCGATGTCGCGAGCAGCGCCGTGCGGCCCTTCGTCGTCGAGGCCAACGGCCAATCGGTCGTCGCCACCGGGACCCTGTTCGATGTGGCGCTGTGGCGCGGCAGTATGCAGGTGAACCTGCTGCGCGGCACGGTCGATGTGCGCCGGGGAACGACCGCGTCGGCCGCATCGATCGCGCACCTTGCAGAGGGACAGTCCTGTTCCTTTGCGGCGGGACAGGCGCCGAAGATCGGCCGGACGCCGGAGAGCGCGAACCGCTGGGTGGCGGGCGTGCTGAGCTTCGACGGCACGCCACTCGGCGATGTCCTGATGCAGACGAATCGCTATTCGCGCGAGCAGATCCGGCTCGGCGACAACGCCCTCGCGCCGCTCAGGGTGACGGGTGTGTTCCGGCCGGTACCGACCAGTACGCTGGCCGCCAGCCTGGCGGCGGCGCTCGCCCTCCGCGTCGAACACCCTTCTTCGGATATCTACATCCTGCGCCGACGTTGATCGCTGCAACCCTCGAAAAATTCAGGGGGTAAGATCGACGGCCGGTGTCCTGCCCTTTGAAGCCGCTTTTCGCGGCTCGAAAAGAGGGGGATGCATGACATCGCAGCGTACGGCCATTTGGGCACTCACCACCACCGCACTTTTCGCCTTCGCGCTTCCGTCGAGCGCGCAGCCGGGATCGCAGCGCGATTATGATCTGGCGGAACAGGATCTCGGCACCGCGCTTCGTACGCTGGCAAGTCAGTCCGGCGAGCAGCTGGTCGTGTCGACCGACCTGGTCGCGGGGTTGCACGCGCCGGCGCTCAGGGGGAGGTACAGTTTCGAGGCGGCGCTTGCCGAGCTGCTGCGGGGCACCGGGCTGACAACGTCGCGTGTCGGTGGCGTACTGATCGTGCAGCGCGCGCTTGCCTCTGACCCGGATGAGCCGGCCGAAGTGTTGGTCACGGGCACGCGGATCCGCGGCAAGGGTCCAGTCGGATCGGAACTGGTCGTCATCGATCGCCGCGCGATCGAGCAGGGTGGGTTCACCACCGCCCAGCAGATCGCCCAGTCGATCCCGCAAAACTATCTCGGCGGGGCCAACGAGAATACTGCAACGGCGACGACCGGTGTCGGCGGCGGCAACGCGGCGCGTGGCGCCGGCGTGAACCTGCGCGGCCTTGGCCAGAGTTCCACGCTGTTGCTGCTGAATGGTGATCGACCACCGCTGGGTGGCGGGACGGGGACGTTCGCCGACCTGTCGATGATCCCGGCTTCGGCGATCGAGCGGGTCGAGATCGTGCCCGACGGCGCATCGGCGATCTACGGATCGGACGCAGTCGCCGGCGTCGTCAACATCATCCCGCGGCTCAACTTCACCGGCGCGGAAAGCACCGTCCGCATCGGTACAGCCGACGGCGATGCACAGGAATATCTCGCCAGTCAGTTACTTGGCACGCGGTGGTCGGGCGGCCATGCGATGATCGCCTACGAGTTCTACAAGCGCGACGCGCTTCACGCCGGCGACCGCGCTTATGCCAATGACGATCTGCGCGCCTTTGGTGGTCCCGATCGTCGTGTCGCCTATGCCAGTCCGGGCACGATCTATGCCGGCGGCAAGACGTTTGCGATACCCGCGGGGCAGAATGGTGTCGGACTGACCGCGGCGCAGCTCACTGCCGGGACAGTCAATACGGGCAACAGCCAATATATGACCGACCTGCTGCCCGATCAGCGGCGCCATTCGGTGTTCGCTGCTGTCAGCCAGGACCTGCTGCCCCACCTGCGGATCTACGCTCACGGTCTGCTGTCGATCCGCAACTTCGACCAGGCGATCCGGTCAAGCGCGGACACGCGGCGCACCGTGCCAGTCACCAATCCCTTCTATGTCGACCCGATCGGCACCCATCAGGCGGTCGGCGTGCAGTACAGCTTCGTGCGTGATCTCGGTGCTGAGCGCTATCGCGGCAAGGTCACCGCTTATGGCGGGACCGCGGGAATCGCCGGCGAGCTCGGTTCGTGGAGCTTCGATGCCCACGGTACCTGGGGCCGGCAGGCCGAGCATTATGACGACATCAACCGGGTCAACACCGCGCGATTGAACGCCGCGCTCGCCGACTCCAATCCCGCCACCGCCTATAATCTGTTCGGCGATGGTCCTTCGACCAATCCGGCGACGATCGCCAAGGTCCGTGGTTCCGTATCGACGGACTATGACGGGATCGTCTGGTCGCTGACAACGCGCGCGGACGGGCCGCTGTTCGTCTTGCCCGCAGGCAAAGTCCGCTTGGCGTTCGGCGGCGACTATCGCCAAAGTCGCTACCGCTCCGGGACCGGCATCAGCGATGTCTCGTCGCTGACGCCCGTGCCGCTGGCGGTCACGCCGCTCCCCGGCGCGCGCAAGATCAAGGCGGCTTTCGGCGAACTGCTGGTGCCGTTGTTCGGCGGCGACACGACGATCCCGCTGTTGCACCGGCTCGACCTCTCGTTCGCAGTGCGCGCCGAGAACTACAGCGACTTCGGCAGCACGACGAACCCGAAACTCGGCGCGAGTTGGGAGCCTTTTGCCGGCCTCACGATCCGTGGCAGCTACGGCAAGTCGTTCCGCGCGCCGCTGTCGCAGGAACAGCGCCAGGATCCGGGCTCCATGGCGATCTTCGCCTATAGCGTGCCCGATCCGCAGTCCGCGACGGGTGCGTCGAACATCATCGTTATCCGCGGTAACGATCCCAATTTGCGGCCCGAGCGGGCCAAGACCTGGTCGCTGGGCGCGGAGCTCAAGCCGTCGGTGGTCCCCGGCTTCCACGCGAGCGTGACCTATTTCAACGTTGTCTATCGCGACCGCATCGCTTCGATCGCCTCTCAGCTGACCAGCTTCCTGGTCAACCGCAGCGTCTATGCGCCGGTGACTGAGTCCAACCCTTCGGCGGCGCGGGTCGCGGCGCTGTTCGCATCGCCAATCTATCTCGATCTGGCCGGCATCCCGTCAACGGCGCCGATCGTCGCGGTCGTCGATGCGCGGACGCAGAATCTCGCGGTTTTGAAGCAGAACGGCATCGACTTTGAGGTCGGCTACGGCTTCGGCGCTGCCGGCGGCCGGGCGGATATTGGCGTGGTTGGCACGCACATTTTCCATATTCGCCAAGGTCTCACTGCAACCGCGCCGTTGACCAATGTACTCGACACGACCGGCAATCCTGTCGATCTCCATCTGCGCGGCCGTGCGGCATGGAGTTCGGCGCGCTGGGACCTCGCCGCCTTTGTCAATTATGTCGGACCCTATACCAACAAGACCGTCTCGCCGGCGGCGCGCGTATCATCCTGGACGACGGTCGATCTCAACATCGGCTACAAGTTCGGCCAGGCCAGTGGGCTGCTCAAGGGCGTCCGTCTGACGTTCAATGCGAGCAACCTGTTCGACCGCGATCCGCCGCCGGTCAGCTACATCGTCGGTACCGCGACCAACGGCTATGATCCTGAGAACGCCAGTCCAATAGGGCGGCTCGTCTCGTTGCAGGTGAGCAAGGCGTGGTGATCGCAGCTATCTTTGGGGCCGCAGCCGTGATCGTGGCTGCGGTGCCCGCCGCGAGCGCCGCCCCTCGCAATTGCGCGGCCGAGCTTCTCACGGCGGCACCAAAGGCGTCCCTGCACCGCCTGATCATACCGCGTGACCTGATCGGGTTGCGCGACTTCGGCTCGCTGGACAATTCCGCGTGGCAGAATGTGTTCAATCTGTCGCCCGACGGGAAGATCTTCGCGCTGACCCTGCGCCGCGGCGATCCCGACAGTGACGCATATTGCTTTGGTGTGGTGCTGTTCTCGCTCGACCGCCACGCGCCGCCCCGGCTGCTCGATATTGGCGGCGAGTTCATCCAGTCCGATGTCGACATTCGTGGCATTCCAGCAGTGCCCACCGGCGTCCCGCGCTCCTTTCCGCCGGTCTGGTCGCCGGACGGGCGTTGGCTGGCCTATTTGCGACGCGATGGCGGCGTCACGCGGGCATGGTATGTCGGCGTCGACGGGAAGCCGGCGCGACCGACCGGTGACCTCGCAACGGACGCGCTCGCAGTTCGTTGGTCGTCAGACGGCAACACGCTTCTGGTCACTATCCGGCCTGCGCTCGACGCCGGCCGGGCGGAGATAGACCGGGAGGGGAGGGCGGGGTTCCATTTCGACGAGCGCTTTGCGTCACTGTCCGAGGATCGGCCGCTATCACCCTCGACGACGCTGCCGGAGATCGAGGTTCACCTTGATCCGAACAGCGGCGAAGTCCGGCCAGCCGGCACCGCCGCACCGAGCGACAGGCGCGCTGTCGTCGATGGCACTTCGGACGGTGGCTGGCGCGTCAGCGCGCGGCGTGCCGATGCGGGGCTGCCGTACAGCGCGACCCCGCTTCGCATCGAACGCAGCGGCAAGTCGCTTTCATGCCCGATCGAGATATGCGGCGATCATGTCGCAGGCTTTTGGTGGCTTCCCGGCGACACGCTGTTGTTCCTGCGCGCGGGCTATGCCGGGAATGGCGGGCGCTCGTCGCTGTTTCGATGGCGGGTCGGCCGTGAAAGGGCGCCGCGGCGCCTGCTCGTTACCGACGAGGCACTGTTCGGCTGCCAACTCGGCAGCGGCAATCTGATCTGTGCTCGGGAAGCGGCGACACAGCCGCGACAGATCGTCGCGATCGATCCTGCCAGCGGCCGTATGACGGTGATGTTCGATCCCAACCCCGATTTTCGGAATTTGCGCCTGGGCTCTGTTGAGCGAATCGCCTGGACACTGCCGGACGGGGGCGCGACCTATGGCGATCTTGTCCTGCCGCCCGACCATCGGGCGGGCCAGCGGCATCCGTTGATCGTGACGCAATATATCAGCCGGGGCTTCCTGCGGGGCGGGACCGGCGACGAATATCCGATCCAGATACTCGCTGCCCACGGTTTCGCCGTGCTCAGTTTCCAGCGGCCGGCGCTGCTTGCCGGGGCGGCCAAGGTGCATGACCTGGTCGAGCTGCAGAAGATCAACATCGCCGGCTGGGCGGAGCGACGCGTGATTGTCGGTGCGCTCGAAATGGGCGTCGACACCGTGATCCAGCGCGGTGTCGCCGATCCGACCGAAGTTGGGCTGACCGGGATGAGCGATGGCGCGACCACGACGCAGTTCGCGCTCAACCATTCGAACATGTTCGCGGCCGCGGCGATCAGTTCGTGCTGTGACGAGCCGAGCGGGCTCTTCGTTTCCGGCCCGGCCTATGGCGAGGCGACGCTCGCCTGGGGCTATCCGCGTCCAGGGCCTGGTCATGCCGAGTTCTGGGCACCCATGTCGATAGCGGCGCATGCGGCGGGTTGGCGGGTTCCGTTGCTCGTGCAGGTGCCCGACATGGAATATCGTTCGGCACTGGAGACGCTGGAAGCGTTCCGGCTGTCGGGCGCTCCCCTCGATGCCTTTGTCTTTCCCGACGAGCATCATGTGAAATGGCACCCGGCGCATAAGCTGGCGGTCTATGAGCGCAGTGTCGCCTGGTTCGATTTCTGGCTGCGCGATGTTCGAAGCGAGGATCCGGCGCGGGCGCCGGATATCGCCCGTTGGGAAGAAATGAAGCGACGGCTCAATCGTCGGCCGCCGCGTTAGCGCGAGGCCCGGCGTGCCATCCATGCGCTGATCCATGCCTCCTGGTCGATAAGGGCGAGCAACTCCACGATCGCCTCTCCATCGGGTAACGGGCGCTCGAGCGCCTGGCGGACGGCGGCGGTGTCAATCAGTCGCTGGTCGGCGAGCGCTCCGTCGAGCAGCATATCGCGCATCAGTTTCCGGTTCTGGCGGATCAGTTCGGCACCGAAGCTGTCGAAGCCTCCCTTGCTCCGCCGCGCGATGACCGCGGCGGGTAGCGCGTCGGCAAACGCCGCGCGGGCGACCGCGCGATTGCGACCCGCGTCGCACCACAGCCATGTCGGGATCCGGATGCACAGCTCCATCACCGGCTGTGCCAGCAATGGAGAAATGATCGGCCCATCTCCGAGCCTACTATAGCCTTCTAGGTGATTCTGGATGCTGATCAGCGACGAAATGTGGCGCCTCTTCCCCGGCAACACATCTTCAGGAATGTCGAGCCACGGATTTCCCGCCGGCCAGGTAAGTGCAGCAGCGGTGACCGGGGCCAGGAAACGATTGCGTCGCGGCGTCAGCGAGCGGTGTTGGCGTCGCCGAAGCAGTCGCACCGTGCTGCTCGCGACCTCCCAGATCGTCGCCGGCGCGAGGTGCGCGACGTTCTCGGCCGTGCGCCACAATCCCGCTCCTATTCCCTGCCGGAGGTAACGGTCCACGACGGGAAGCGCGGAATGAAGGTGACAGAACACGCAATCGCCGCCCGTGCCGCTGAAATAGACATCCGCCCCGATCCCGACCCCAAGGCTTCTTGTGGCGCGATCCATCGCTTGTGAAAATGTCCGGGCGCTCGCACGCGGGAGGTCTTTCGCGTGCGACGCCGCGAGATCGATGTTGGCCACATCGAGCGGTACCTCGTTCAGGGAAAACTTGAGCCTTTCGGCAATTGCCCGTGCGAACGGACGCTCGTCGGGATCGCCGGCGGTCGGCCAGAAATTGAGGCAGGCCGGATCCCTACCGCTTTGCGCGAGGCAGGCGGCGACGACCGCCGAGTCCAGGCCGCCTGATATCTCGACGACTGGCTGCCGGAAGCATCCTGCCCATGTCGAGACGGTCTGGCTCAGGACCTGCCGGAGCTCATCTGCCGCCGCAGCAAAATCGCCGAACTCGTCGCTGGCGCCGGCGAACTGCCATGGGGACCAGACGCAGCGGGTTTCGACGCGATCGGGGCGGACATGCATCGACATGCCCGGCAGGAGCTCGCTTATGCCGCGCAGTGCCGTGCGCGCCGGCTTGATGTCCCGGTATGCGAGCGCCTGTGCGACGATCATCCAATCGAACTCGATCGGCTGAAGTCCGGCATCGCAGAGCAGCGCGGGGCGGGACGTCATGACGTGGGTGCCGTCGATTTCCGCTGTGTAGCAGGGAATGCCGCCCGCCGGGTCGCGTAGCACTTCGATGCCGTCAGGCCGTCGGCGGACAGCCAGATATCCTCCCCAATGGCGTCGTACGAAGTCCGTGGCAGGTGCCGACAGATCGTCGGTGGGCGCCTGGCGAGAGATCGGCCTCGAGGATTCATTCGCGAACAGATGTCCCCAGATGAGTCCACCATTCGCCAGATCGGTGCATGGCGCGCCGCTGGCGCCGAGGGCTACCAGGTCTTCCTCGTCTCGGAGCAGCGCCAGTTTTTGCGTCCGCTGCACTGCATCGACAAAAGCCTTCAGGCGCGCGGACCGTCGTTCACCGCGCGGCGTGACCAGGAAAATATAGGGAGCGATGTTCACAGCGCGAGGATCGGCGTGTGCCGTGAGGCATGGTCATAACTGTCGTTTAGCACGGCATATGGCGACTGAAGCCAGCAGTGCGCCGAGAAGGGATGGGCGGTTACGCCGAAGACGATGCGACATTCTCGGGCGTCGTCCCCGAGCCACCGGTCGAGCGAGAGTGTGTCCAGCAGGCAATTACGGCGCAGCGGGCTGTAGATCCGCGATCGCGCAAAGGTCGCGCAGCGCTCATCCAGGCAGCTATCCTTTTCGCCCGCCCGCGCCGGGGAAGCGTGGAGATGGTCGCACAGCACGGACGCGAAGGAACGTGTCCGGAGCTGCAACTTCGTCATGCAGAGAGCGAGCAGCACGCTGCCGACCTTTGCCGGTGCACCTGAGGTCATCCATGTCGGGGAGAGCAGGCCGGTCGGGATCCTGACCGTTTCGCGGGACGCGTTGGTCGGCGCCGGATCGTCTTTGCGCCGGATGTCATTGGCGGTCAGCACCCGATTGACCGGTTCAGGGACAGCAGCGTCCGCGCTCCCGAGCCATGTCCTCATTTCCGGAGCTACCGCTTCCGGAACCTGGAAATAGCGATCCCGCCTGATGTCGAGCAGGAACAATCTGTCGGAAGCGATGCACACCGAGGCATGCGGCAAGATGCGCCAGATCATCCAGGTGGTTTCCTCCCATCAGCATGGCACCGGCCCGACTGTCGCCGGGCCGGGCCGTCTGGCTCAGTCGTTCGAGAGGCCGGAAGCGAGCTGGAAGCCCGAGGTGTCGATCGCGCCGACCTCGTCGCCCTGCGTCTCGACGCTGGCAGCGCCCAGATCGATGAGCTCGACGGTTTCGATGGTATCGCGGTCCATGGTCATTCTCCTTCGGTCGCGTTGTTGCGACGGGGAGAAGGATCGGCTTGGGTCGGGATTATAAAAAGATTATAATGGTATTATAATGTGTTGTGCGACCACCGCGCATTCACGAGCCGAAGAATATCGCCTGCCGCGCGCAGCCTGCGCAGATGATATCGCCTGATTTCCAGCGCTTGCCCCCCGTCGACGACGAGCAACCTCGCAAGTTCCTCGCTATCGCTTTCCAACACTTCGGGCTCGACGATCCGAAATGGATGTAGTCGGATCGTGCTTGCGTGGATGGCGGCGCGCAATTCGCTGTTTGGCACCGCGTGGCCGATACGATCGAACGACGCCGAGGTGCGGTCGCAAACCGAGTCGCCTTGGCCGACCTGATCAACCGCTTGGGCAAGTGCGGCCGGTGGTGTGGTGCGTACGGCCATGGTGAGGATCGCCGAATTCCATTCATAGAGATGGCGTAGTTCTGTTTCGCCGAGCTGCTGGGCGTGGAATCCCTCGCCCGAGCTGGCATCGACCAGGCGCTCGCCGGTAAGCCGGTTCAACGCGTCGCGAACCGGCGTCATGCTCACCCCGATCTCGTCGGCCAGGCGATTGGCGTCCAGACGCGCGCCGGGGGCAATGCCCCCGCCGCGCAGCATTTCTCGCAGCATTGTGTAGCTGCGCTCCATCGCGTGGGTGGGGCTCACGCGTCCGTGTCCCTGGTCTGAGCCGACCGGTGCGCCGCCACCGCCTCATATTGGTCCGGCCGGAGCGCATCGATCGCGCCGATATGCTCCGGCACATCGTCGCCAAGCAGGATCGACGGGCAGACACCCTCATAGTTGCCGAGATTGGGACGATGCTGTGCATAACCGACCAGCGCCGCCAGCTCCGGTGCGAAACGTCGCGCCACTGGTGGCGGATAGGCCAGCCATTGATTCTCATATGGCTTGAGCCATCCCAGGCAATAGCTGACCACCATGCCGCGACGCACGGCATCGGTCTGGTTGGCACCGGCGCCGTGGAGTATCGAACCGTGAAACACGATCGCCGAGCCTGGGTCGCAGGCCGCGACGAGCGGCTGGCCGGGACCGGCCTCCTGCAACGCGGCCGCGCCGTGGGTGCCGGGATAGATCAGCGTCCCGCCATTGGCGCGCGTGAACGGCGTCAGCGGCCACATCACATTGACCAGATATTCGACTTTGCCCTTCACGCCCTGCCACATGTCCTGGTCACGGTGCGGGAACTGAAGCGGTGCGCCGGGATGGAGTTCGATCGCCTGGGCCAGATTGAGCTGGATCGTATCGCACCACGGTCCGAGCGACGCGCGGACCAGCGCCATGATCGTCGGATTGAGGACGAAATCTGCGGCCCGGGGAGAGCGTTTGAGCAAACTGCCGAAGCGCTTGGTCCGATGGCCGTAGAAGTCACCGTCACAATATGGCGTCGCTTCGAACAGCGGGTCGAAGTCTTCCGCCAGCGCGGCGATCTGATCGGCGGGGACGAGGTCGGTGAGCAGGCACCAGCCATCGGTACGGAGCGCGTCTGCGGCCGCGGCGTAGCCGGGCGAGAGGGGAGCATAAATGTCGAACATGGCTCAGCCGTTCGCGCCTGCGGCGCGCCTTTCATTGGTGTCGATGGCGGGGACGGGCGACCA
Organism: Parasphingomonas halimpatiens; assembly: GCF_036663795.1. Lineage (NCBI taxonomy): Bacteria > Pseudomonadati > Pseudomonadota > Alphaproteobacteria > Sphingomonadales > Sphingomonadaceae > Parasphingomonas > Parasphingomonas halimpatiens. The sequence continues at coordinate 70,024 of NZ_JAXOJP010000016.1, read as the reverse complement.
GATGCCGGCAGCGTCGAGCAGGTCCGGCGTGTTGTCGGTGATACGAATGTCGAGGGCGCCGATCGTGCCGCACGGGCTGGGTAGCGGCAGCGGCCGGCCGAGCGGCCGGCAGTCCCAGCCGAACCCGAGGATCTGCTGCAGCCAGCTCGTCCCGGCGACGCCGGTGAAGCGATCGATGCCCTCGCTCAGCGCGTGGCTGACGATCGCGGTGATCAACCTGTTCCGCACCGTGCGGCGCTCGGCTGCGCGCAGGGTGCGATCCAGGCAGAAGCGCGTAATCTCGTAAGTTCGCGGTCCTGTCGGGACCGGCCCATCGCAAAGCGCCGAAAACAGGTCGCCCAGAATGTGCGGTCGGGTGGTCGGGAGGAGCCGCGTCGAGCCGAGATGAGCCCCGCTCTTGTCGAGAAGGATCAGGTAGCGGGCATGTTCATTGTCGTACCCGTCGATCTCATACTGGCCTTCCAAGGCCGGCAGGTCCCATTTGAGCAGGTCGATGAACACGCGTTTCCGGGCGGCGTACATCGCCCGCAGGGCAGCGTCGTCCCTGGTTTGTAGTGTCGTACTGAGCAGTTGCGCCATGGCGGCCTCCAGGTTTGTGGAGGCGCCCAAATTCTACACGGTCGCTCGATCTGCCATAGAAAGAACTTTCTATGGCCGGTGGCGCGGCCCGAGCTCGGAGAAGACGATCAGGCCGTCCAGCAAGGCGCGGACCAACAGATCCGCCTTGTTATGGACGTCATAGCGCTCGCGGGCATTGGCCAGATGCTGGATCACGGTGCCCTTGCTGATCCCGAGGATCCCGCCGGTTTCCCAGTCGGTCTTGCCGCGTGTCGACCACAGCACACAATCGCGCTGTCGCTGGGTCAAGGGCCGCTCGACAGGTGGCCACGCCTCGCGGATGCGCGTGATCCGACGCGCGGCCTGGAAGGCGGCGCCACCGATGACCTGCGCGACTATCTGGAGCTCGCGCGTGAAGGGCTCGCCGGGTGACATGGCGAACGAGCATGAGCCGGTGAACTCACCCGGGACATGCGTTGGTATCGTGTAGCCGTCGCCGATACCGACGACGCGGGCCTGAGAGAAGACGCTTCGGTCGATCGATGTCATCGGGATCAGATCGGGGACGATGGACCAGCAGAATCCCTCGCAAATGAGCTGGCTGGCCCGGTGGACGGGGTCCGATCGCCCGAGCTGATTCTCGTCGAACCAGCGCTGCCAGGCAGCCGGGTAGTTGTGGAGCCGGATGGCGGGCACCCGCTCCAGACCGAAGTTCACATGGTGAACCAGGGCGAAAAAGCGGATGCCGACCGCGCGGCAGCAATCCAATAGCAGTTCGAACAGCTCGGCTTCGCTTGAAGCGACACGAACTCGATCGACGAACGCATCAGCGATCGTCAATTTCGGCATATAAAAACACGACCCCTGCCGCGGAGGCGCATCCAACGCCTTGGCCCGTGACACGCCCCATTATGCTTGAGGTCGGCGCCTTCTCAGGGGCGTGACCGCAAGGCGACTCTGTTATGTCGCTATTCTGTCATGGATTTGCGGGTGCTTGTCAATTCGAAGAATTGATTAAGCTTATGAAATAACAGCCAAAATGGTGGCATTTCGCTTGCGATTCGGTCCCAAATGGAACGGCAACGCGTTCGGCGAATATCCATTGCCCGCATCGTACGGCTTCGCAGCGGAAGCGGCGGCATCTGCCAACAGTTTGACAGGGTGGCCCGCCCGGGGGGCAGGTCCGAGATCTGACGGCGCTACCCGGCTGTCGACGCGGCGACTCGCACTTCCGCACCTTCGGCACTGGCTCGTCGGCGAAGTGCTTCGGACCAGGATCGTCGCACCATCGTCGGCGATCAACGACGACATAACAGTAAAGCCCGGTGAGATCACCGAGGATGGCCGCAGCGTTTTCTACATGACGTCGCACCCAGATTGGAAACCGCCATCATTTGCCCCGCAATTCTCATCAAAATTGAGTCAGTCGACTGGCCCGTGGAGTGGTTGACGGTCGCTTCGGCGAGCCTGTCCGCGAGACCGGAGCGCGAGCCTTCCTGTCTGCCGCTTTTCCCGCATTGCGCGGCTGCATAGGCCCGGCAGGTGGTGTCGATCCGGCCGGATCGCAGCAAGCGGTACGGCGCGATGATTTGGGCCGCAGCCATCGAGAATTCAGGCCGCGACAGCCTTTCCGAGATCGACATGCTCGAACGCGCTTTCCATCCGCTCGATCTGCGCTGCCGTGAGGCCGTTGCACTTGGCCGCCTGCCGCCATCCGCTGACCGCGGCGCCGACCTCCGCCGCGATTTCCCTGGCCTTGTCGGGCTTGATGCCGAAAGCGCCCGCTACCGAAAGCGCCGTGTCCAGCGAGGATTCGTCATTGGTCTCGTCCAGCGTCAATGCGTGGATTCTTGGTTTGACGTCGGTCGGCATCGGGTTGAGATCATAGGCCGGCGAAAGGCACCATCCGTCCCGGTGCCGCAGATAGCCATGATTGCGTAGATGGTCGTCGGTGTTCGAGATCAGGATATTGAAGACCATTCGCCGCCATAGCTGCGCGGCATCCTGCTCCACCCGCGCGCCGTCCTGGCGCAGGATGTCGACAAGTTCGAGATAACTGCGCGTGTCGCCATCGGCAGCGCCGAGCGCGGTCAGTGCCGAGATGAAGGGTATTCGTCCGCCGTCAGCCGTGCGGTCGAAGCGGTGCATGATGAAGACCGGGCGCTTCAGGATCGTCTCCAGTCGGTGCGCGGGCACATCGATCCCGGCGCGTTCGGCAAGCTGCATGGCGGTCGCTTCCCAGCGCGGCACCGGCCAGTCGTCGGTGGGGCTGGGAAACTTCGCGATCATCAGGTCGCCATTGCCGCCACGAACAGACGCTTTCGGTCGCGCGCCGCCAAGCGATGCGCCGGGCGCCAGCAGCAGCTTTAGGTCGTCGTCGCTTTCCTTGTCGTTGATGACCCGGGTCGCGGCCGTCAGCAATCTGGAGAGCGACACCAGGGGCGGGATCGGCGTGTCGGATTGGGCAAGAAAGGCATCGGTCCCTGCTTCGCTGAAACGTAGTGCGCCGAGCCGGGTCTCGTCCTCGACCAGCAGGAGGAAATCGACGTCGAGGAGCGTGCGGGGCGCGCGATCTTCGGCGCGCGCCTGGCGCCGTTCGCGCCGCGACAGGAGATTGCGGCCCCAGCGATCGGGCGCAGGATCGGTAAACGCGTTGAACAGGCCGCCGGCGGTGTGGAACTGGCCGGAGCGGAGCGGAAGATTGGGATCGAGCGCGAACGCGCCGCGCCGGCCCAGCCATTCCCGGGCATATTCGAACGACGCGGTTTCGCGTTTGCCCTTGGAACGCGCCCAGAGCCGGCCGATCGGCAGGGTTTCGCCTTCCCAGTCCAGATGGACATCGATCTCGCGGTCCATGCCTCAGCGACTCCCCGCCTTGGGAATCCGCGCCCGGATCGGGAGCCGCTCGATCTCGAGTGACGTGCCGACCTCATCCGCCGCCGGGTCCGCAAGATCGCCCAGGCGCTCCGAAAGGCCGAGGACGAAAAGGATCGTCGCATAGATGCCGAGCGCCACGCCCGGATCACCACGCTCGACACGGGTGATGGTGTTGCGACCCACAAAGGCGCGCTCGGCAACGATGGCGATCGTCAGATTGCGCCGCTTTCGCGCCGTCGCGATATCGCTGCCCAGCTTCGTCAAGGCGCGTCTGACGGCAAGAGGAAGCGCGGTCTGCGCGCGAGATGTTTTCATTATTGCACCATTAAAGAGGCACTATTCCCGATAATGCACGGCTTATGATGCGAAACTGGATTCGGCAAGATGCGAAATTATAATACGCACCATAAATCGATCGTTACAGCAGTTAATGCATCAGTTATGGTGCATAGTGCCCGGGGGAGGGCGCTGTCGATCTTCGCGTCCGTGCCTGGCCGGGAGCCGATCAACCCGGCAGACATTGGCGACTCGGCACCCTGGATATGATAAGATTGAAGGGTTCTGAGTCGGGGCGGCGATGGAGATGTTATGCACAACGTCGATGACCGACCCTATTTCCAGCAACGGGCGCGGCGCGAGCGCGCGTTGGCCGGCTCCTGCAGCGACCGCGGGGTCGCGCTGACGCACACGAAGATGGCCGAGGAATATGAACGCCGTGCCGCCGGCCATATCGATACGATCAACGTGACCGCCGTTCGGGCTTCCTAGGCCAGCGGCCTTCACTCGTGCCGAAGAACGCGAGGTCATTATCCCGCTCGCGGTCCTGCGCCCAAAAGATCAGCTTGGCTGAGGATAGGGGTCGCGGCCATAAACCCACTCAGCGCTCCAGGCGCCATTGGTGCCTTCGATCAGTACTTCCGCCTCGTGCCCCCTCGAGCCGGAAGCGCGCGCGGCATCGATCGCAGCTGAAATGGCCGTCGACCGCGTGAGATAGGGATAATCCGCGCCGCTGTGCCGGACTATCCAACGGCCACCCTCGCTGACGATATAGTAGAGCGCGCGTCCCATATTCCTGTCCCTCCCAGGGACCAACAGAGCTTCGCCAGCGAGTCGCGACACATGGCTTATCACTGAGTGAAAGTCACTGTCGTACGCCTCCGGGCGGCCCATTTCGCCATGTGAGGATGAGCCATGCCGGGGTAAGGTCGGCGACAAGCGCGCGCCGGCAATCTGCCGGTCGAGTCGTCAGGAGAGTCGCCATGGATCTGGCCACCGAACTTGCCATCCGCGCGGTTGTGCGCGGCCTTTATCATCATGATGCGATCGATGTCGCCCAGGTCCGCGGCGTCACCGCCGCCCTCAAGGACGCAGCCGGCGCCGCGATGGATCAGCGCGATCCGGAAGCCGCCAAACAACTGGTCTCGCTATGCAAGGGCATCAAGCTGGACACGGCGATCATCTGAGACGTCGCTGCGGCCGGCCGGACCTGGCAGGGCATGAGCAAGCTCCCGTGGCGGATTTGCTGTTATGTTTCCTCGGATGCTGTGCCCCAATGTCCGAGGTTTTATAACAAATCCGGAGGAACGCGACGCCTCGGCCGCATTGGCGATCTGAAACGCGTTGAGCGCGCTATAAGCTCAACCAGGCACCTTCCGCATCTTCGAGCGCGACGTGCATTTCGCCCTCGGCCTGCAATTCGTTCAGCCGGCGCGAGATCGCTTCGAAATCGCCGTCTTTCGGAAACTTCGAATCTGCCTTGGCCGACCTTGCCAGAGCGCCGATCGCATCCTCACGGGCGACTTGGCCGATCAGCCAGCGCCCGAAGGGTTGCTCGGTCTTCAGGTAGCGATCGTCCGTGGCGCTGGTCATGGTCATCCTCCTTCGCCGGTTCGGCGTTCAGGGAACATTAGTAGAACGCCGGAGGCTGTTCGGAAAGGCCTGCCGGTCGCGCGTTGCGCACCGACGACAGCGAAACAGCCCATGGCCCGGAACGCCGCTCCGCTGTTTTCCTGTCTTTCAATGCCACGTTACGGGCGCTTCCGATCCTTGTTGCGCGGACGCGTTTCGCGCCTCTTCCAATCGCCCCCGACACCGGCTCGCATCATGCCGTGGCCAGGGGGAGGTTCTCGTGATCGGCAGCCAGACAGGATTCGACGGGTCGGCGGCCGCAGTGCAGCCGGCCCCTGATGTTTACCCGGGAGCGTTCGCCACGCCGGAATTCAGCATGTGCGAAACGGCGGTAATAATCTGGCCGATCGCAAAGGGTTTGCCGATGAGCAGGCTGTTGGGGACGCCGTTCGATGTCCATTCGTGTCCGCTCGCGCCCGACATATAGATGACCGGAAAATCGGCGACGAGTTCCCGCGCGCGCCGCGCAACGTCCCACCCCGTCAATTTGCCTGGGGCCAGATTTACATCGGTAATGACCGCGCGGAATGCTGCGCCGTCCTCCTCCAGAAGCGCAATCGCGTCTTCAGCATTGCAGGCGGTCGTGCCCGCGTAGCCGGCTTCTTCGAGACCTGAAATGACTTGCTCGGCGATCAACGCCTCGTCCTCGACCACCAGAATCAGCACATCGTTTGTCAAAATTGCCTGATGTCTCGATGTGCGGATGATCGTGGTGTCACGATCCCAGATTGATGTAGCCCCCGAACGCGCCTGCGCATGAAACTATCCATTTTCAGGAAAACAATGATCTACGAATGCGACCCCGATGCCGGGGCGCTCCGCTCAGGCGGCCTGGAGGAGCGGTGTCGCCGCGACAGCGTGCGCAACGATGATGGTAAATCCCGCTACGCCCGTCGTCATCGTCACCTGAGCGTTCAACTGCTTGGCGAGGGCCGCGACGATCGTCGTGCCAAGACCGCCATCCGATTTGGGAGGGCCGTCAGCCGCCTTGCCGACCCCGTTATCGCTAACGGTGAGGGTCCAATCGTCATGGTCGATCGCATATCGAACATCGATCGCCGCTTCGAGCTTCCGGTCGGGAAAAGCATATTTTAGCGCATTGATGACGAGTTCGGTGACGATCAGTCCCAGACTGACAGCCGTGGCTGACAGCACCATGCCGGTATCGGAGGTCACCGTGAGCGCGACCGGCTGATTGTCACCGACCATCGACGCACCGAGGCCGGCACAGAGTTTTTCGAAATAGTTGGAGACCTCGATCTGGTCGATGCCGTCGGTCATGTCGAGATGCTGCTGGACGGCGGCGACCGACATCACGCGCTGATGCGCATCCAGCAGATGAAAACGCGTTTCGTCGGACGACACGGCGCGCGCCTTGAGCAACAGGATGCTGGCGATGATCTGGAGGCTGTTGGCGACACGATGCTTCATTTCCTGCAGCAGCACCTGGTTCTGCCGCAGCAGTTCGTCGGATCGCTTGAGCAGCGCTTCCTTCTCGTGCTCGATCGCGCGGCGCTCGGTTACGTCGCGAAACGCGAGCAGGATCGCCATTGTGTCGCTCTCGTCGTACAGGACCTTGCGCGCGTTGAGCAGCATGATGCGGTGGCCGATCGCGGGAAAATCATGATCGACCTCGAACCCGTCCATTGCGACGCGCTCGGGAAGGATCGTTTCGAGTAACAGGCGTAGTGCGGGAATGTCCCATTGCCCGTGCCCCAGCGCATAGAGCAGACAGCCCTGGGTCTAGTCAGGCTCGACTTTGAAGATCTCGTAGAAGGATCGGCTCGCCTCGAGCACGCGCAGATCGGCATCGAGCACCAGAAACGGTTCGGGGATCGTGTTGACGATCGCCTGCGCGAGCCGGTTTGCCTCTTCGAGGTTCCGCACCGGAAGAGTGGTTGGTACTTCCGCTCAATCGTTCGCGAAAGAATGGAGATCGTTAGACGTCATCGGGAGCCCCGCATTTACAGGCGAGGGCGCGATCCTCCCACGGTCACGGGACGCCTGCATCTGCGGTCGGGTGATGCCAATGGTCTATCACGGTGACGACCATATGGCGAATTGTTCGCTGACGCGTGGACAGGCTTCGTGACTCTGCATGCTTGTCAGCGCGGATGGGAAGGCGTCACGCCGTTTTCCTGTCTTTGCACCCCACGCTACGATCGCTGCGATTCCTTGTTGCCTGGCGACCTTTACGCCTCCCTTAATCGCCCCCGACGCCAGCGCGCATCACGCCGCAGGCCCTTGGGGAGACTCTCATGACCGCCCGCCTTTCAGGTAATTCGAAGCCCGACGGCCGCCATTGGCGCCGACTCATAGCTTTCGGTGTGATCGCAGGAATCGCTACCGCTCCCGCCCCCGTCCTCGCCAACAATTATGGGGAGAGCCTCGCCTGGCAGTTCGAAACATCCGCCGATCGCGCCAACCAGGCGGCCGTGCTCGACATGATCGAGAAGCGGCGCGGCGGCTATTATGCGGCGCCGATCTACAACACCAATATCGCGCGGCAGTATAATTGCTCGATCGCGGCGACTGCCACGGGCAACAGCGGCGCGCAGACTGCGCTGGCGAATTCTCCGACCGTCACCGGCGCGACCTCGACCGCGACCGGCAACGACAGCGCAACGACCGTCGGCGACGGCCATGGCGCTGCCACGGTCGACGGTGCGCAGACCAACAGCGGCGCGGTCTCGTCGGGCGTCGCCGATTGACCCGGCGTCACCTTCTCGGCAGCGCAGGTGCCGCGCTCGTCACCATGCTCGCCGTCATGCCGGCGCAGGCGCAGGTCGCTGGCACCCAGGTCGCGAGTCCCCGGCTCGTCGTGACCGATCAGCTCAACCGCACCGCCCCGGTCATTTCGAACGCTGGTGGCGCAGTGGTTCAAACCGTCCTGTCCGCGCCCGTTCAGGACTCCGCGACGACAGTCTCCGGCAACACCATCAGCGCGTCGGCGCGCGGCAACCAGACGTCGGACAGTCTCGCGCCCGACCTGCCGGGGGCCATTTCTGCAGTCGGCCCCACCAGCCTCTCCGCCGGCAACGCTGGCGTGGTCGCGAGTAGCGAGAGCCTCATCGCCAGCAGCCAGCGCAATCTTGGATCCGACGTCCAGGCGCTGATGATCGATGCGCCGCGCATCTCTCTCGACAGCAGCGACGTGACGAGCAGCCGGCTGGGCGTCTCGGACAATATCCTGGAGGCGATCGGGGTCGGCAATGATCTCGGCAACAGCCTGACGCTGTCCGACCCCGGCAGCGCCGACGGCGGCATCGTGGCGCTCCAGAAGGTCGATGCGGCATCGCTGATCGCAGGGCGATCCTATGGGACGACCGCTTTGACCGCAGGGACGGTCAGCGCGAGCGACCTGTCACTTAGTTGTGGAGCCTGATCGCGGGCACCGCATCGACCCCGAAATCGATGTGATGGACCAGCGCGAAATAGCGGATGCCCATCGCATCGCAACACGCGGAGAGCAGGTCGAACAGTTCGTCCTCGCTTGAAGCTGCGCGGGCATTGTCGACGAACGCATCAGCGAACGCCAGTCTTGGCATAACGACCCGAACCGAGCGCAAGGGCGTTCCCACCGCTTGATTTGGGACTCGTCCTTTCCTGGGCTTCCAGCAAAGCCGCTTCTCACGACGACCGCCTGAGCATGTTTTCTCCCGGATGCGCCTTTCTCGCGATAGTCATGCATTGTCAGACAGTTGAACGGCCAATTCCGAAGAAGATTATCGCCGTTTTGGACGATTTTCCCTGCCGTCATAGCCAGCGGCTCTTTCCCCGCGTGATGTCAAACGCACGTTTCTTGTACGCAGCGTCTTGCCGTCATCGGGCGCTTCGAGAGCGTCATTCAAAAACATCTGCTCCGATAGGTAATTGACCGTAATGCGGGCCAGACCCCTTGACCCTAACACAGTGTCAAACCCCACATCGCCCGACATGCCAGGAGGATTCCGATGAAAGACGCAGCGCATGCCGCAAAAGAACATCATCACCACGGACAGGCACCGTCGGACGCGACACAGGCAATAGACCCGGTGTGCGGCATGACGGTTGATTCGGAAAGCGCGGCGCATCATGCGTCGCACGATGGCGCGACCTATTATTTCTGCAGCGCGGGCTGTCTCGGCAAGTTCGTCGCCGATCCGGACCGATATCTTGCGCCTGCGACGGCCAGCGCTCCCGAGGCCGCGCCCGGGACGATCTGGACCTGCCCCATGCATCCGGAAATCCGGCAGGACCATCCGGGCGCCTGCCCGATCTGCGGCATGGCGCTCGAGCCCGCGACGGTGACAGCGGACACGGGGCCGAGTCCAGAACTCGCCGACATGGCCCGCCGCTTCTGGATCGCGCTGGTCCTGTCGCTGCCCGTGTTCGTTCTCGAGATGGGCGGCCATGTGTTTCCCGCGCTCCATCATCTGGTGTCGATGCGGGTGTCGGTCTGGATCCAGCTCATCCTCGCCACGCCCGTCGTCCTCTGGGCCGGATCGCCATTCTTCCAGCGCGGCTGGGCCTCGCTTAGGACACGCAACCTCAACATGTTCACGTTGATCGCGATGGGGACGGGCGTGGCCTGGGTCTATAGCGTGGTAGCGGCCCTCGCTCCCGGCATATTCCCCGCTGCCTTCCGGTCACCTGATGGAACCGTCGCGATCTATTTCGAGGCGGCGGCTGTGATCACCGTTCTCGTTCTGCTCGGCCAGGTACTCGAGCTGCGCGCCCGCGAGCAAACGTCGGGCGCCATCAAGGCGCTGCTCAACCTCGCGCCCAAGACCGCCCGGCGCGTCGGTGCGGACGGAAATGACGAGGAAGTCGCGCTCGACAAGATCGTCGTCGGTGATCGTCTGCGTGTCCGGCCCGGCGAGAAGGTGCCTGTCGACAGCATTGTCGAGGACGGCCGCTCGTCGCTCGACGAGTCGATGGTGACCGGCGAATCGATGCCGACCACAAAGGCAGTCGGCGACAAGGTTATCGGCGGCACGATCAACCAGACCGGCGCCCTGGTAATTCGCGCCGACAAGGTCGGTCGCGACACCATGCTGGCGCGCATCGTCCAGATGGTCGCCGAAGCCCAGCGTTCGCGGGCGCCGATCCAGCGCATGGCGGATCATGTGGCGGGCTGGTTCGTCCCCGTGGTCCTCGCCGTCGCGCTCATTGCCTTTGCCGCCTGGGGCATCTGGGGACCGGCGCCGCGCTTCGCGAATGGCCTTGTCGCTGCCGTGGCGGTCCTGATCATCGCTTGTCCGTGCGCGCTGGGTCTCGCCACGCCAATGTCGATCATGGTTGGGGTCGGTCGGGGTGCGGGGTTGGGCGTGCTCATCAAGAATGCCGAAGCGCTGGAGCGCATGGAGAAGGTAGACACGCTTGTCGTCGACAAGACCGGAACGCTCACCGCAGGCCGGCCATCGGTCACGAAGATCGTTGCGGGCGAAGGCTTTGGCGAGGACGAGATCCTGCGTCTCGCCGCCGGCGTCGAACGCGCATCGGAACACCCGCTGGCGCGTGCGATCGTCGAAGCGGCAGGCGACCGGAACATCGCGGTCCCCGAGGTGGCCGACTTCGACGCGCCGACCGGCAAGGGCGCGCTCGGGACAGTCGAAGGCAGGCGGATCGTGCTCGGCAACGCCGCATTCCTCGACGAGCATGGTATCGATGTAGCGCCGCTCGCCGCCAGGGCCGACGAACTGAGACGCGATGGCGCCACCGCGATCTTCGCGGGTGTCGACGACCGGGTCGCCGGGGTTCTGGCGATCGCCGACCCGATCAAGAAGACCACCGGGGAGGCGCTTGTCGCGCTGCGTGCCGAAGGCATCCGGGTCGTCATGCTGACCGGCGACAACCGGACGACGGCCGAGGCCGTAGCGCGCCAGCTCGGCATCGACGAGGTCGAGTCAGAAGTGTTGCCTGACCAGAAGAGCGCGGTAATCGACCGGCTCAAGCGCGAAGGCCGCATCGTCGCGATGGCGGGTGACGGCGTCAACGACGCTCCCGCGCTGGCCGCCGCCGAGGTCGGGATCGCGATGGGCTCGGGCACCGATGTCGCGATCGAGAGCGCCGGCATCACCCTGCTCAAAGGAGATCTCATGGGAATCGTGCGCGCGCGCAAACTCTCACAGGCGACGATGTCCAACATCCGCCAGAATCTGGTCTTCGCGTTCGTCTACAACGCGGCCGGCATTCCGGTCGCGGCCGGGTTGCTCTATCCGGTGTTCGGCATCCTGCTTTCGCCGATGATCGCGGCGGCGGCGATGGCGCTCTCCTCGGTCAGCGTCGTGACCAACGCACTCCGGCTCAAGCGGGTGAGCCTGTGAACATCGGGCACGCCTCGAAAGCCAGCGGCGTCTCGCAGCGCATGATCCGGCATTACGAGAAGATCGGCCTGGTGCCCGCGGCACCGCGCCGCGATAGCGGGTATCGCGACTATTCGGACGCCGACGTCCACCGCCTTCGCTTCGTCGCGAACGCCCGCGATCTGGGCTTTCCGATCGAGGAAATCGGCGAACTGCTGTCGCTCTGGAGCGATCGCGACCGTTCCAGCGCCGAGGTCAAGGCACTCGCCCAGGCGCGGGCCGAAGAACTCGGGAACAAGGCACGCAAGCTCGAGGTCATGCGGGCGGCGCTGCTCGATCTCGCCGGTCGATGCCATGGCGACGATCGGCCGGGATGCCCGATCATCGATCGGCTCGCTGAATGCTCATCCGGTCCGAAGCGGCCATGCTGACCCGGCGGACATTGCTGGCTGGCGGCGGCCTGCTCCTTGCAGCGGCATGTTCGCGTGGACCCGGATCGACGGCGCGCGCGCCGGGGGACGCCGTGCAGCTGGCGATTCCCCGCCTGATCGATGCGCGCAAGCAAGGCCAGATGATCAGCCTGAAGGCGCAGGCAGGCGAGACCGCCTTTTTTCCCGGCCGGCCAAGCGCCACCCTGGGCTATAACGGCACCTATCTGGGCCCGACTCTGCGGGTTCACCGCGGCGATGATGTGCGGGTGGCCGTCAGCAACGGCCTGTCGGCCGATACGACGGTGCACTGGCACGGGCTGCTGGTGCCGGGTGAGCTTGACGGTAGCCCGCATCAGGTGATCGCGCCCGGCGCGACATGGCGTCCGACGCTGCCGATCCGTCAGCCGGCCGCGACCCTGTTCTATCATTCCCACGTTCATGGCCTGACGGCGGAACAGGTCTATTCAGGCCTGGCAGGTATGCTGCTCGTCACCGACGAGGAAGAGCAGGGCCTCGGTCTGCCTTCCGACTATGGCGTCGACGATCTGCCGGTGCTGATCCAGGACAGGCAATTCGAGAATGGTCGTCTGGTGATGCCGACCGGCATGATGGTTGCGATGCAAGGCCGGCGGGGCGACACGATCATGGTCAACGGCGCGCCAAATCCGCGAGCTGCCGTTCCCAACCGCCTGGTTCGGCTACGACTCGTCAATGGGTCGAACGCCCGCATCTATGAGCTTTCGTTCAGCGATGACCGCAGCTTCTACTGGATCGGCACCGAGGGCGGCCTTCTCGAGCGGTCGGTGGAATTGCAGGCCCTAACCCTGGCGCCGGGTCAGCGGGCGGAGATTCTGGTGAGTTTCGTGGATGGCAAACCCGTCTCACTCGTCACCGGTCCGGATGCCAACGCGTCGGCGATGGGAGGCATGGGAATGATGGGGGGTGGCAGTTCCGGCGGCGCCGACAGTGCGGCAAGCTCGACAATATTGTGGTTCGAACCTCGCCCGATGACCAAAGCGGGCGCCGCAGCCTCTGCGCCGACCCTTCTGGTCACACGCACGCCACCCGATTCCGCAAGGGCCGTCCGTCGCCGCCGTCTGGTTCTCAACATGGCGATGGGCGGCATGATGGGGGGCGAAGCGGGGCTCACGATCAACGACAAGCCGTTCGATCCGGATCGCATCGACGAGAGGGTCCGCCTCGGCGATGTCGAGATCTGGGAGGTCTCGGGTGAAACGATGAATCACCCGTTTCATATCCACGGCGTACATTTCGACGTGCTGCGCCGTAACGGCGGCAACCCCGACGTCCTCGATCAGGGCCCGCGCGATACCATCCTGGTGAAGGAGCCGGTCGAACTGCTGATCCGGTTCGACCAGCCTGCTGCGAGCGCGCCGTTCATGTATCATTGCCACATCCTCGAACATGAGGATGGCGGCATGATGGGGCAGTTCGCCGTGACGTGATCGACCCGGGGCAGGATCAGCCGTGATGAGTGAACACGCGGCGTCCGCCGGGCCCGAACGCGATGACGTCATAGCCCTGCGCCCGCATCCCGGCGACTTCCATGCCGGGCGATCCCATCGGCATGCCGGGCACGGCGAGCCCGGTTATGCCCTTCGGCCGGGTCGCAAGCAGCCTTTTCATGTCCGCAGCCGGCACATGTCCCTCGAACACCATGCCATCGATTATGGCTGTGTGGCAGGATCGCAGGTCTTTCGGCACGCCAAGGCGATCATCGAACGCGGCCCGGGCGGGATCGTCGACGATCGTAACGGGAAGACCGAGCCCGGCCTTCACGAGCGCAGCCCACTTCCCGCAACACCCGCAGGCCGGATCGCGGTGCACGATAATGTCCGACGCCAGCGCGGCGGTCGAGGTCAACAGCGCCAGGGTGGCGGCCAGGGTCTTGATCGTCATCGCGTTGCTCCGTCTTCATCATGGTCGGGAAAGCTGCCCGGGCTCATGGCCGAGCGCGTTGCGCGCCCAAAAGCTTCAGAACCAGAACCGGACCCCGGCGATGAAGCTGGTCGTCGTCGGATTCCTGCCGTCGGCGCGAGCATAGTCGGCAGTGCGCCCGGTCTTCGCGTCGTAGGAGATACCGACATAGGGTGCGAACTCGCGTGCAATCTCGTAGCGCAGCCTGAGGCCGAGCTCGGCATTGCTCAGCCCGGCGCCGATGCGCGTCTCGGGCACGTCCTGCGCTGCGAGATTCAGTTCCACACGTGGCTGCAGGATCAGCCGCTGGGTGATGCGCTGGTCGTACCAGCCCGCCAGGCGACCGAGCACATCGCCCTTTTCCGACAGGAACAGGGCGGCCTCGGTTTCGAACATATAGGGCGCGAGCCCCTCCACGCCGACCGTCGCATAGCTACGAGTGGGCGAGGGCTGGAAATCATGGCGGACGCCGGCCTGCAGGTTGAAATATGGCCCGATCGCACGGCTGTAGAGCGCCTGGACCTCGGCTGAATCGACACCTTCACGAAACGTGCCTTCACCCTCGGTCTTCACCGTCAGACGGTTGATATCGCCGCCGAACCATGCCTGTCCGTCCCAGCGATAGCCGTCCTTGCCTTCATGGAACTGGTATTCGGCGAGGTTGAAGAAGACCTGATGAAAATTCTGTCGGCCGCTCTCCTTCATCATGGAGGTGCGCGCCGCATTCATCTCGCGCTGCGGAAAGGCGCGATCCGCATAGTGATCGGCCGGCGGCGCCGGGGCAGGCGCGTTTCCTGCCGGCAGCGCGGTTCCCGACGTCGTCATGCCCGGCATGCCGGGCATTTCCGGGGCACCGGCCTGCGCGGGCGACATCGGCATTCCCGGCATCGGCTGCGGCGGCACCGGCGCATCGCCGGGCATTACCATGCCCTTCATTCCGTCCATGCCGGACACTGGCTCGCCACTGGGTCCGGTCGCCGCGGGCGTCGCAGCGCCATTGCTCTTCTGCGCCGGGGCGCGCGCAACGGGCTTCGGCTTGCCTGGCGCGCGGGCCGTCGACGTCGCCGCCGCCGGCTTCTTTCTGGCGGCCTTTGGCACGACCGGCTTCTTGGCGGGGGGTGCCGGCATCGTCATGCCGGGCATCTTCATGCCTTTCATGTCCTGCGCCGATGCCGGCGCGGACAGGAGGGCGATCGGAAACGTCGCGACGGCGACCATGAGCCGCTTCATGCCGCTTCTCCCCGCGGGCGCACGGTCACGATGCGCATCATCCCGGCCATCATGTGATAGAGCAGATGGCAGTGGAACGCCCAGTCGCCGACCGCGTCCGCGGTGAGGTCGAACGTCACCTTGCTGCCGGGCTGGACGATCACCGTGTGCTTCCTCGGTGCATGGTCGCCATGACCCGTCACAAGCTCGAAAAAGTGACCGTGAAGATGAATCGGGTGCCCCATCATCGTGTCGTTGATCAGGTTCACGCGGACCCGTTCGTTCTGGACAAACGGGAACGGCTCCATCGTGTCGGACATCTTCACGCCGTCCAGCGCCCACATGAAGCGCTCCATGTTGCCGGTGAGATGGATGTCGAGCGAGCGCTCGGGCGCACGTATGTCGGGATTGGGCTCAAGTGCCATCAGGTCACGATATACGAGCACGCGGTGGCCGACATTCTCGAGCCCCTGGCCGGGCTCGCCGGTACGATCCATCGGTGACATCGAGATGGTCTGAACACCGGGATTGCGGTCGACCTTTGGCGCGTTCGAGAAGTCGCGCATGTTCATGCCGCTCATGTCCATGCCCTGCATCTCGCCGGCCGCCGGAGCAGTCCCCGGCATCGAAGCGCTATGCTGGCTCGCCATGCCCGGCATCGCGGCCATGTCGCTGTCCGTCCTGACATGATCCATAGCGGCCATTGCGCCGTCGCTGCCGGCAGCCATGCCCGCTTTGCCGTCCGCGCCCTGCGCTCCGCCCATGCCCATGTCCGTCATGGTGGCGAGGGGGCGCTTGCGCAGGGGCGGAATCTCGGCGGCCATGCCCGCGCGCGGGGCGAGGGTGGCGCGCGCCAGGCCCGAGCGATCGATGCTCTCGCCGACCAGCGTGTAGGCGCGATCGTCTGTGGGGCTCACGATGACGTCATATGTCTCGGCCACGCCGATCTGGAACTCGTCGACCGCGACCGGACGGACATTCTGCCCGTCGCCCTGCACGACCGTCAGCGTCAATCCGGGAATGCGGACATTGAACGTGGTCATCGACGATGCGTTGATGATCCTGAGGCGCACGCGCTCGCCCGGCGTGAACAGGGCCGTCCAATTGTCCTCCGGCCCGTGGCCGTTGACCAGGAAGGTATAGGTGGAACCGTTGACGTCGGAGACATCGGTGGGGTCCATCCGCATCCTGCCCCACGTGATCCGGTCCTTGAGCGGCTGATCCCTTCCCGCCAGCAACCCGGAGAGCGTCTGCTTCTGATAGTTGAAGTAACCCGGCATCTGCTTGAGCTTCGCGTAGATCGCCTCCGGGGACATCTGGCTGTGGTCGGACAGCACGATCACATGCTCACGGTCGGACTGGATGGGGTCGGCGCCGGCCGGATCGATGATGAGCGGACCGTACAGGCCCAGCTGCTCCTGCCCGCCCGAGTGGCTGTGATACCAGTAGGTGCCGGCCTGCCTGATCGGGAATTCGTAGAGATAGGTCGAGCGCGGCTTGATCCCGGGAAAGGAAACCCCCGGCACCCCGTCGAACTGCGGCGGTACGAGCAGCCCATGCCAGTGGATCGAGCTGTCCTCATCGAGCTCGTTGACGACGCGAAGGCGGACATTCTGCCCCTGCCGGAGCCTGATCAACGGTGCCGGCACAGTCCCGTTCACGCCGATCGCTCGGCTTGGCCGGCCGTCGATCATCATCGTCTGGCGTGCAATCCGCAACGTGATGTCCTCGCCGGATACGCTTGGCAGCGGGGCTGTCATCCCTGCCGAAAGGCTTTGCGCCCATGCCGGCATCCACGCGGCGAGCGCGATGCCGGTTCCGGCAAGGGAAGCCCCGCGTAGAAGCTGACGGCGGTCGATACGATCGTTCATTGCTGCTCCGATGCCGCCTGATTGCCGGCCTTCCCCGTCTCTACGCGCGGCCTTCAGCTATCCCTCGTCGTCCCGACCTTTTTCCGGGGCAACGCGCGCAACGATCGACCAACGCCCCGCCTATGATCCTGGTTCGACCATCCCAAGGGTCATCCTGAGCCGTTCACGCGCGCGCCGCAGTCTCGTCTCTACCGCCTTTTCGGTGATGCCGAGTGCGAGTGCGGTTTCTGACTGGCTGAGACCTTCGATCGTTCGCAGCACGATCGGTTCGCGGATTGCCGCCGGGAGTCTCGAGATGGCGCGCATCGTCCGCACCAGTTCCTCGCGGTCGGCGGCCTCGACATCCTGGCCCGGCCGATCGTCCGGCACGGACGCGACGGGATCGTCGGCGCCAGCGAACGGCCGCAATATCCTGCGGACCCGGCGTCGGCGAAGACTATCCCGACACCGATTGAGGGTGATTCTGGCGAGCCAAGGTCGCATGGTGCGGGCGGTGTCGAAGCGTCGAAGCGCCCGGTGCGCGGCGATGAAGGTCTCCTGTACCGCGTCCAGCGCGTCTTCGCGATCGCCCAGACTTGCGAGCGCGACGCGATACAGCGCGTCGCGGTGGCGCCGGACGATCTCCGCGAAAGCGCCGTCTCGACCGGCGAGGCTGAGTGTGGCGAGCTCGCCGTCGGCGAGGGTGGCAAGATCGAGGCTCACCGCCCTTCGTCGGTCAGCGCCTTCGTCACCGCCCGGTCGAACGTCGCCGCCTGGTCCGGCCTCAGCAGTTGCCGCATCGAGAATACATGGGCGAGCGTCTCCTTCTGGAGCCGCCCCATCACCTCGTGCGACCGGTCGACCGCCGCCGCGACCTTCGGACCATAGCCGTGTTCGGTCTCGATCGCCTCGGCCAGCATTGCGTTGTCGGCACGCAGTTCGAGTTCGATCGCCTTCCGGCGAACGGCAAACCGGCGTTCCAGAGCGTCAAGCCGCACCTTCTGTCCCTCGTCCAGGTCAAGCCGGTTGTGCAGCACATGGTGAAGCTCAGTATCCGGCATAGGGCGATGCGCGACCAATTCTCCGCCGACGACGACACCCAGGATCGCCGCGAGGAACGCGGCACCGACGATGCCAAGTACCCGAATCCGAGTCGTCACCGGCCGCCTTCCAGGAGCGTCGAAGGAGCCAGCGCCGCCGAACTGCCGAACGCGGAAAGCGATGCACCGGGCGAGGGCGCGGAAAGCGCCGAAGAAAAGATGAGGCCCATGACGAGTGCTCCGACCGCCGCGCCCGCTCCGATCCTCGCGCCGGCGCGGGCCTCGACCGCTTCGATGCTCAGCCGCGACAGGACGAGACCGTCCATATTCGCCAGTCGTCCCGGCGTCGGCACTGTCGCCAACCCCGCGAGCATCCGATCGAGTTCGTCATTCATGGTCCGTCTCCGCCCCTTCTTCATGGAATACGTCTCAGTCGCAGCTACCCCTCGCAACTCGATAGTGCGAGCCCCCCGCCGGTGTGCCGTTGCGGTGACGGTTTCGGGCGACGACGTCCAGCCTCGGACCGAGCCCGTTTCGACCCGTTGCCTTCGCTGGCGGTGACCGCTCGACAATAACGAGGGATGCGCCGGCATGGCGCGTATTATGGACACGCACCTCGGGTTCACTGATCCGCCGCGGTCACAAGGGAGACGTCCGGAATGGCCACGTTCAAGACCTTCAACGTCAGTCGACACCTGCCCAGCTTATCGTTCGTCGCACTCGCTGTGGTTGTCATCACGGCGTTTGCGGCTGTGGTGATCTATGTGGGTGTCTATAATGTCGGCGCGGACGCCCCGCACAGCAAGGCGGTCTATTGGCTGATCGATGGGGTTCGAGACCGCTCGATTGCCGTCCGTGCGCGCGATATCAAACCGCCGGCCGATCTGAATAGCCCGAGCCGGATCGCCGTCGGCGCAGGTCTTTACGCCGAGATGTGCAGCGGCTGCCATCTGGCGCCGGGCATGGAAAAGACCGAGATCAGCCAGGGGCTGTATCCGCAGGCCCCGGAGCTCAGTCACGGGCTTGCTCACTCGCCTGCCCAGCAATTCTGGATGATCAAGCACGGGGTCAAATTGACCGCGATGCCGGCGTGGGGGCGCACCCATGACGATCAGCTAATCTGGGATATGGTCGCTTTTATCGGGAAACTCCCGTCCCTGACTCCGGCGCAGTACAAGGCAATCGTCGCGTCTGCTCCGGCCGATCATGATGAAATCATGAAAGATATGCCGGGCATGATGAAAGGGCGAAGGGGCCCCGCCGGATGAGGTCGCTCCAGAATTGCAGGCGGGCGCTGTGGAGAGGACTCGCGGATCAGGACGCGAGCGCCGAACCTGCCGGGGTCGATCCGTTCGGATCGGAGGAAGCGTCGACGGGATCCGGCGCCAGAATTGGCAGGCTCCGGTTCCCGGCAGTAAATGGTGGCCAGGACGAAGATTAGGCGAAATACGTATGGTATAGATCATCGACGCGTCTCAGACTAATCCCTGATAAAGAAAGCAAACATGAGCGTAACAGGCAAGCTAAGCATCGTTCGGTGCGCCGCAACCGGTGCCGCCGTTCTTTTTGCAATCTTTGTTTTGTGCTGGATCGCTGCGGCTTTGTTCGGCCCGATGGCGTCTCACATGTATATGACGATGTTCACGCCCGCTTTACCGGGGTCGTTTATCGCGCTTGCGGCAGGACTGTGCTGGTCGATTATCTTCGGGGCGGTCGTCGGAGCGCTGTTCGCGATCTTCTACAACTTGTTCGGCCGTTGATGGCGTCCCTGGGCCTCCGGCTGCCGCTGCGCCCCCGCCAGCGAGGTGCTCGCGACGGTAGCGTAATGTTCGCAAAAGTGACGCGTCAGTTCTTCCACGGCGCGATGATGCCGGGCTGTACGGTCGACGCCGATCCCGACGCACCGGGGCACGTCGCAAACAGGCAAAGTCTTACCTGTTCATCAGATCAACGGAGACCGAGATGAAATCGATTATCCTCGCCGCAGCTCTTGCCGCTGCGGTTGCTGTGCCTGCCATTGCGCAGACGACGACCGACCACACCGCTCACCATCCAGCTGCGGCTTCTCCGGCGGCCCAGCTGCCCGCCAAGCCTGATAACCCGGACGACGCGATGAAATGCCCGATGATGAAGGAAGGCGGTGCCGGCGCCACGCCGGGTGGCGCGATGCCCCAGGGCGGAATGATGCCTAGGGGCGGAATGATGCCGCAGGACAAGCCGATGCCGCAGGGTGGCGTGATGCCGCAGGGCGGGATGATGGAAAAGGGCATGATGGCGAAATGCCAGATGATGCAGCCCCCGCCTCCGCCCGCCGGCCCGGCGGTTCCGCCAGCCACCCCCGCGCCGGATGCAGGACATGACTAGCATCATCCGAGCGGGCAGTAATGTCAGCAAGGCCTTGATGCCTGGAGGGAGCGTGACGATGGTTGAGGACTATCCGGAGCATCCGCGACAGGGGCGCTTCCTGACGTCACGGGCAGGCGTCGTGATGATGGGATTTCTGGCGATCGGCTTCGTGCTGCTGTTCACCGAACACCGCGCGCATGTGCTCGGCGCGCTTCCTTGGCTGTTCCTGCTGTCCTGTCCGCTGATGCACCTCTTCATGCATCACGGGCACGGGCATCATCCTCAAGGGGCGGCGGCACAGCCTGGGGCTGATCACGCTTCCGTCGAGGAGCAAAGCCAGTGAACGACCACATGCAGGCCTACGGGCTATGGGGCCTGGTAGTCGTCAACGCGGGCGTCTTCATCCTGTTCGCCTACAGCTTCTTCAAGCCGCGAACCACGCGGGATTGGCGCAGTTTCAGCGCCTTCAGCGCGTTTCTGGTTGCGCTGTTCGTCGAAATGTACGGCTTCCCGCTGACCATCTATATCCTGTCCGGCTGGTTGCAGAGCCGCTATCCTAATATCGACTGGTTCTCCCATGATGCCGGCCACCTGCTCGAAATGATGTTCGGCTGGCGGACCAATCCCCATGCCGGCCCCTTCCATATCGCGAGCTTCTTCCTCATCGGCGGCGGCTTCGTGCTGATCTCGACCGGCTGGAAGGCGCTCTACGACGCCCAGAAGCGCCACCAGCTCTCAACGACCGGCATCTATTCCTATGTGCGGCACCCGCAATATGTCGGGTTTATCCTGGTGATGTTCGGATTTCTGCTGCAGTGGCCGACCATCCTCACGCTCGCGATGTTTCCGGTGCTTGTCTTCATGTATCTGCGGCTGGCTAGGACCGAGGAGCGTGAGGCGATCACCGAATTTGGTGATGTGTATCGCCGCTATATGGAAACCGTACCGCCGTTCGTGCCTCGCCTCGCGCGCCTGGTCGGCGTGACGCCCGCCGCAGGCGCAGATCAGCGGTGAGCCCAGGGTGCAGCACCAGGAGATCTTGACGGCGACGGAGCCGGAGCCAGTTCCTGTCGCGCGTCAGCGGCGGTCTCCCGCCGGTCGTGCCCAACCGGGCGACCAATCTGGCATTCCCTGGTCATTATTGTGGGCTTCCCGAAGACGACGTCTTCACGGTCGAATATTCGGTCCGGTCCGCTCAGGTTGCAGTCTATGAATTGCTCGAACTGCGCCGAACCACGTCCGCAGTGTCCAGGGGCCAGTTCAGACCGCGAGTGCTCTACAGGGCGTTCAGAGCTCCGCATGATGTGGACGCCGCGCCGGACGCCGCGACAGTATGAAGTCGGCGGCATCGAGCCGGGCATATCCCTGTCTTCAGGGAACCAGCCGCTGCCCGGCAACAGGACCAAGGTATCTATGCTGAACGACGATCTTGCGACCCGTCTGCCGATCCTGCTGCGGCCCGATCCGCGACGAGTCGTGATCCGAACTTTCACGCCTGCCGAAGACCCGCCCGACGTCGCGGAAAAGGATCGTACACGCGCCCAGCGGATCGCCGACCGCGTCCTGGCGCTCAGCCATGCCGATGTCAGGACCGATTTCGCGCGGGTTACGGCGGGACTGACGGAGCGCCACCGCGACGTGAACCGCGTGTTTCGGCGCCGGTTCCACGAAGTGAACGGGCTGCTGATCGATCATTGCTCGATCGAGGACAGGCAGGCGCTGCTGATCGGGGCCTATTTCAGCGAGGAATATGCGTTCGAGGCTGCGGCGCTGCTCAATCCGAGCATCGTTCCCCACCCGGATCAGTCGGGCGTGCCAGGCGGTGCAGTGCGATTCGTTCTGTCGCTGCGCGGCGTCGGTGAAGGTCATATTTCTACGGTGACGTTCCGCACCGGGATCTGCGAGGCGGACGGCACCGTCACCGTTGACGAGCCCGGCCTGCAGGCGGTCGCGCCCAGGATCGAGACCATCCCCAGCGGTGTGCCGGACGACCCGGGGCTGCGGCTGTTCTGCGAAGGCAGCCGCGATCTGTCCGAGGTCGTGATGTTTCCGATGACCCTGGCCCAGCGGCACGGCATAGAGGATGTGCGGCTTGTTCGGTTCGTCGACGACGACGCCAGCGTCACCTATTTCGGAACATATACCGCCTTTAGCGGCGAAGCGATCCGGCAGGAAATGCTGCGCACCACCGATTTCCTGACGTTCGACCTCAACGCCGTTCGCGGCGATACGGCCGGCAACAAGGGGATGGCCCTTTTCCCGCGGCGGATCGACGGTCGCTACGCCATGCTCGGACGCCTTGATCACGAGAATATCTGGCTTCTGACCTCGGACGATCCTTACGACTGGCACGGCGGGGCAAAGGCAGTCTCGCCGCGCTGGGACTGGGAGTTCGTGCAGATCGGCAATTGCGGTTCGCCGATCGAGATAGACGAGGGGTGGCTGGTGATTACCCACGGCGTCGGCGCGGTACGCAACTACTGCATCGGAGTCTGTCTGCTCGACCGGGACGATCCGACGAAACTGCTGGCGCGCACGACTTATCCGCTGCTCAGGCCAAGTGCCGATGAACGATACGGCTATGTCCCGAACATTGCCTACACCTGCGGCGCACTGGTGCACGGACGGACCCTACTGCTGCCCTATGCGCTCGCCGACAGCTTCACGACCTTCGCAACCGTGTCGCTCGACCGGTTGCTGGCCGACATGGCCTAGAGAGTTGCGGACAGTCCGCCTGGATCCAGCGCACGTGCGCCGGCGGCTATGTAAGCCGCGCTACCCTATCGGGCCTGACGACCTGACCCGTCGGGGTGCGGTGCAAGAAGCGGCCCTTCGACCCGACCCATGCTATGACGGGTCGCCCGACAGTCCGTGCCGATCACTTGTCGGCGCGTTGCCATGATTTCGGAGTCTCGCCATGAAGACCGTTACGTTCGAACTGCGTGGCTCCTTCGAGCCGCTCGATCATCTTGGCGCCGAAAAGCAGCTGCGGCGCACACCCGGCGTTGCCAGCGCCACCGCGAACACGGCCTCCGACAGTGTCACCGTCAGCTATGACGAGGCCCGCACCAGTGAAGCCGATCTCCAGCGCGTGATCACGGATTGCGGGTTCCATTGCGGCGGCCGTCTTGTTCCGCGCCATGTGTGCGCCCTTGGAACTACAACCCTTTCGGCCGCTGCCGCGGCCATGGCCCATCCTCATGATCACGCTGGCGTCCCGTCCGCACCCGCAAAGGCCGCGCCCGATCGCACCCCGGTCGCGGCCGAACACGACGCGATGGCGCACGAAATGGGCCATGGCGACGGCATGGACATGGCGGCCATGGCGCGCGACATGCGCAACCGGTTCATCGTCAGCCTCGTTTTCGGCCTGCCGATCTTCGCCCTGTCGCCGATGGGTCTTGACCACCCCCTGCTGAAGCCGGTGTTCGGGCTCAGTCTCGACCTCACCCTGTTCCTGCTTGCCAGCGCGGCGATCCTCTATCCCGTCTGGCCCTTCGTCGTCGCCGCGATCCGCGCGCTTCGCAACGGTGTCCTCAACATGGCGGTGCTCGTCCTGCTGAGCGTCGGCACCGGCTATCTGTTCAGCGTCGGGTCGACATTCCTGTTCAAGGGCCAGCAATTCTACGAGGCCTCCGCCGTCCTGCTCATCTTCATCCTGCTCGGCCATTGGCTCGAGATGCGCGCCCGCGCCGGCGCGTCCCAGGCGATCCGCGCGCTCATGGATCTGGCGCCGCCCATGGCGACGGTGCAGCGCGACGGTAAGGACGTCGAAGTGCCGACGGCCGAGGTGCTGGCCGGCGATGTCGTCCTGATCCGGCCGGGCAACAAGATTCCCGTCGACGGCGAAATCCTCGAGGGCAAATCGGAGGTCGACGAGTCGATGCTCACCGGCGAATCGATGCCGGTGTCGAAGGCGCCCGGGGACACCGTGATCGGCGCGACGATCAACCGCAGCGGTAGTTTCCGCTATCGCGCAACCAAGGTCGGAGCCGACACCGCGCTCGCCCAGATCGTCAAGCTCGTCCAGGAGGCGCAGAATTCAAAGGCGCCGGCGCAGTTGCTCGCCGATCGGGCATCGCAGTGGCTGGTGCTCGCGGCAATTCTGATCGGCCTCGCGACCTTTGCCATATGGTACTGGATTCTGGGTGCGAC
Organism: Parasphingomonas halimpatiens; assembly: GCF_036663795.1. Classification (NCBI taxonomy): domain Bacteria; kingdom Pseudomonadati; phylum Pseudomonadota; class Alphaproteobacteria; order Sphingomonadales; family Sphingomonadaceae; genus Parasphingomonas; species Parasphingomonas halimpatiens. Next base: position 45,425 of record NZ_JAXOJP010000016.1, on the reverse strand, counting down.
GCTGCTTTTTGCGCTGACCATGACCATAACGGTGTTCGTGATCGCCTGTCCCGACGCCCTCGGGCTTGCCACGCCGATGGCGATCATGGTCGGTACCGGCCTTGGCGCGATGAACGGCATCCTGTTCAAGAATGCCAGCGCGCTCGAGGATGCGACCAAGCTCGACGTCATCGTCTTCGACAAGACGGGGACGCTCACCATGGGCCAGCCCAAGGTCGTAGAAGTCGTCGCGGCGGAAGGTATCACCAGCGACGAGGTGTTCCGCATGGCGGGTGCGATTGAACGCAACTCCGATCATCCGCTTGCGCTCGCGATCCTGGAGGGCGCATCGGGCGTGACGCTTCCCGACACGCGCAACTTTACCGATATCGAAGGGAAGGGCGCCAGCGCCGAGGTCGAAGGCGCGACCGTGCTGCTCGGTAACCGGCGCCTCATGGATGAGGGAAAGGTTGCGCTGGGTGCTCTCGCTGAACCTGCCGAACGCCTGAAAGGGGCTGGGCGCACCGTCGTCCATGTTGCGCGTGGCGGCGAGATCCTCGGGCTGATCGCCATTGCCGATGCGGCGCGTCCAACCGCCAGGGCGACCGTCGAGGCGCTTCGGGAGCGCGGCGTCAAGGTCGCGATGATCACCGGCGACAATGCCGGCACGGCCAAGCGTATCGCCGATGAGCTCGGCATCGATATCGTCCTTGCCGATGTACTCCCCGGGCAGAAGGCGGAGAAGGTCAGGGAGCTGCAGGCCCAGGGCCAGCGCGTCGGCATGGTCGGTGACGGGGTCAACGATGCGCCGGCGCTCACCCAGGCAGATGTGGGCTTCGCAATCGGGGCGGGCACCGATGTCGCGATGGAAAGTGCCGATGTCGTCCTCATGAAGAGCGATCCCTATGACATTGTCGGGGCGATCGCGCTTTCCCGGGCTACGCTTCGCAAGATGCATCAGAATCTGTGGTGGGCGGTCGGATATAATGTGATCGCCTTTCCGCTGGCCGCGGGCGTGCTCTATCCCGTGCTGCTCAGCCCGGAGGTCGCTGCGCTGGCGATGTCGGGCAGTTCCGCACTTGTCGCGATCAACGCATTGCTGCTGAAGCGCACCCGGCTGGCCGGCATCAGCCGGAGCGGCATGAGCCCCGCACCGGCGGCGCGATCCATGGCCGCCGGGGCGAGCCATTGAAACCTGCATTGCCGCTTCCGGCGCTCGCCGCCCTGTTCGTGGCGGCGTTCACCGTTTCCCTGGCCTATGGCATCGCCCTGCCGGTACTGCCCTATCTGCTCGAACGCCGGCTCGGACCGGGCGCCGACGTCGCCTGGCACACCGGCCTGCTGACCGGTACCTACACCCTCGCGCTGTTCCTGTTCGCGCCGCTCTGGGGACGCATCTCGGATCGGTGGCCGCGCCGCACCGTCATCCTGATCGGGATGAGCGGCTTCACCTCCAGCCTCCTGCTGTTCGCGTTCATCGACAGCCTGGTCGCGCTCTATCTGGGTCGCTTCCTGACCGGCGCCTTCTCGGCCGCGGTCATTCCAGTGTCGCTGGCATTGATCAGCGATTGGGCACCCGATGAGGACTGGCGCGCGCACCGCTTCGCCTGGCTGACCATCGCCGGGGTAAGCGGCTTCCTGCTCGGCCCGACCATCGGGGGCGGCGTCGCGCAGATGTGGCGCAGCGGCATGCCTCCATCCGGATTGCCCTTCCTCGTGTCCGCGGCAGCCGCGGCAGTCGGTTCGATCGGCGTGTGGCTGGCCGTTCCAGAGGCCGCGCGGCCGAAAACGGGCCCCGCCCCGATGCGGCGGAGTGCGAAAGGCTCGCCCCGGCTGGTGTCGACGATGCTTCTGCTCGCGGCGATCGTGTCTGCCGGCATTGGTGCTTTCGAAGTCGGCCTCGCCCTGCGCGCCCAACAGCGCCTGGGCCTCGGTCCCGCCGAGATCGGGCTCATGTTTACCGAATGCAGCCTGGTCATGCTCGTCGTCCAGGCCATGGTCTTCAATCCCCTGGTCCCCGCGCGTGCGACAAGATGGATGATTGCGCCGGCGTTGGGATCGCTCGCGCTCGCCCTGGCGCTGGTGCCCCTGATGACCAGCGCGGTCGGGATGTTCGTCGCGGTCGGGCTCGTCGCGGCGAGCGCCGGCATCGTCTCGCCGATCCTCGTCTTTTGGGTGTCACTGGCCTCGGGCGCTGCCCATGGCCGCGCGCTTGGTCGCCAGACCGCGGCTTCGAGCCTTGGCCAGGCGCTCGGATCGGCGCTGGGGGGCCTGCTGTTCGGCCTGTCGGCCTTCCCCGATGGGGCATTCGTCGTGGCAGCGATAGCGGCCGGTGGCGCTGGTTGCCTGGCGTTGCGGCTGCCGGGTCGGCTCGCGCTTCTCGCGCCGGCAAAGGCGCATCGTCCGTCACCCGGACGATCACGAGCTTTGAAGGGATAATAATAGGGCAACGTGCCGCGTTCCACGGAAGACGGATCGCTTCACTCGGCCGCAGTGTCACGCGGCCTTGATCGCAAACCGGAGAAGACCAAGATGGCCAAGAAAGTGAAGAACCAGCCCGGCTACGCCAAACAGCTTCGCTCGCTCCAGATCGGGCTTACCGCGTTGCAGCACCGGATCATCGAGGATGGCCGCAAGCTGCTGGTCATCGTCGAAGGCCGCGACGCCGCGGGCAAGGACGGCGCGATCAAGCGGATCGTTGAGCATCTAAGCCCGCGGGACACACGCGTGGTGGCACTCGGGCCGCCCTCGGATCGCGATCGCCGCTCCTGGTATTTTCAGCGCTGGACACCCCATCTCCCCGCCGCGGGCGAGATCGTCCTGTTCAATCGCAGCTGGTACAACCGCGCCGGCGTCGAGCGCGTGATGGGTTTCTGCAGCGACAAGGAATATGAGGAGTTCATGACGACCGCGCCGATGTTCGAGCAGCTGCTCGAACATTGCGGGATCACCCTCGTCAAATATTATCTGGACGTCTCGAAGGCGGAGCAGAAGAAGCGCCTGACGGCCCGTCGCGAGGATCCGCTCAAGCAGTGGAAGATCAGCCCCATCGACAGCGAGGCGACCAGGCGGTGGAAGGCCTATAGCAAGGCGCGCGATGAGATGCTGGCACGTACGCACAGCGTTGCGGCACCTTGGACCGTGGTCCGCGCGGACGACAAGCGCCATGCCCGCCTCGCCCTTATCCGGAACCTCCTGACCCGCCTCGGCGAAGAGGATCACGAGCGCTACGGTCTCCCTGATCCCAATGCCGCCTTCCTGTACGACGCCGCCGCCGCGGAACAGGGATTGATCGCCCCGTGAAGGATCCGCGCGAAGCGAATTCAATCATCGGGCGTTGAGCATTTGCGAAGCGCTCGCCGTTTTGCCGGAAAATCGTGAAAGGCGGGAAGCCGGCCGCCATGATCCCGGTGGCCTGCACAGCAGTTCCGAGCCTCTTTCCACGTCGCGATTCAAAGGAATTCAACCCGGTGCCGACCTTTGATGAAGCCCTCGAGTCGCAGCTTCTGCTGGTCAATCAGGAGTGCATCTGCCTCACCCTTGATCGCGGTGCCCTGCGAGATGCGATCATCGGCGAGACTGAGGAGCCCGCCTTCGCGGCATCGCTGCTGGAGGCGCGCCCGAATCTTTTCTCCGATGTGGCGGTCTTCATCAGCGCGTCGCAACTCGCCCAGATGCGCCGCGTCATCATGGCCATCGAGACGGTCGCATCCGATCCTCGCTATCGCGCAGCGGTACTGGACTGGGCGCCTGCGAGTGCCTGTCGGGACTTTGGTCCGCGCGGCGTATTCATGGGCTATGACTTCCATCTGGGCGAAAATGGACCGGCGCTGATCGAGATAAATAGCAATGCGGGCGGCGCCATGTTGAACGCCGTTCTCGCGCGCGCGCAACGCGCCTGCTGTTCCTCCCAGCCGTCAAACCTTGTCCTGCCCGAGGCGTTCGAGGGCGCGGTGGCGGCCATGTTCGCGAAGGAATGGCGCTACCAGCGCGGCAGTGGCGAAGCGGCGTCGATCGCCATCGTCGACGACGAACCCGAGGCGCAATATCTCTATCCCGAATTCCTGCTGACCCGCCGATTGCTGGAGCGCGCCGGCCATCGTGTCTGGATCGCCGATCCGTCGAAGCTGGAATATGTTTCCGGCGAACTCCAATATGGGGGCGAGCGCGTCGATCTGGTCTACAACCGGCTGGTCGATTTTTCGCTCGATCGACCCGAGCATGCGGCATTGCGAGCGGCCTATCTCGACGGCTCCGCGGTCGTGACGCCCAACCCTCACGTCCACGCCATATTCGCCGACAAGCGCAATCTCACCCTGCTGTCCGACGCGGCCCTGCTGGGCGATTGGGGTTTCGACCAGGCTCTCGTCGAGACGCTGACCAAAGGCATTCCGGCAACGGAGCGCGTCACGCGAGCTTCCGCCGAGCGGCTCTGGGCCGACCGCCGGCAATTCTTCTTCAAGCCTTCCCGGGGGTATGCCAGCAAGGCGGCCTACCGTGGCGAGAAGCTGACGAAATCGGTGTGGGCCGAAATCCTCGGGAGCGACTATGTCGCCCAGGCATATGTGCCGCCCAGCGAACGTGTCATCCTGCTTGATGGAGAGGCAGTCAAACGCAAGATCGACCTGCGCCTCTACACCTATGACGGACAGGTCCTCCTCGCCGCTGCGCGACTATATCAGGGTCAGACCACCAACATGCGTACTGCTGGTGGCGGTTTCGCACCGGTACTGCTGACGGCCGGCGATGATCCATCGGCGGACTGCGGAATGTGCGCCATACACGCGACATGAAAGCCATTCGAGCCGGCGCCGGGCCGCTCAGTGCGGTGGCCAGGAACGCGGACCTCTCGCAGGATCGGGCACCGCTTCTGCCTGCTGGATTAACTGTGAGCCATCTACCTGAACCACGGCTGCGAAGTGCGATCAGGGGGCGTTCAGACCATGTCACTTACGGGAGGGTGGCCAGTGTAGGAGAGTGACATGCGTAAAATCATACTTGCTGCAGCCAGTGCGGTAGCGGTTCTCGGCTTTTCAGCGCCAGCGATGGCGCAGGACTGGCAGGGCCGTCATGACTGGCAGCACGACCGGCTCGACCAGCGGCACGACGATGTCCACGATCAGCTCGACGAAGAGCATGACGAGGCCCATGAGCAGGGCTTGTCTCCCTGGGGGCATGCCCAGCTCCATCGTGACCTGCAATATCAGCACGAGGAAGCCGATTACCGGATGCAGCTCCAGCATCGACGCGAGCACCAGCGCGAGGAGTGGCGTCGCCGTCACCGCGCATATGGGAACTACGGCTACCGCCCTTACGGCTACGGCCCTTACGGCTACTGACGATCGGCCAGCCCCGCCGCCCGATCGAAGCGGGCGGCGGACAGACGAAGCCCGAACCAAAGCAATTGGACATCGAGATGGCAGGCATGGAGGCGCAGCCGCATGACTGCGCCTTTGTCCTTCTGCGGAAGCCGTTTGTTTGCGCGGCACGTCCCGCTTGTGCTTGTGCCCCGGGGCGCCGCTACCCTGCTCGCTCGTGACAGACGCCATTCGGTTCTTGTACCCCTCCCCCCTAGGGGGTAGGGGGTGTCGATGTCGCACGCATCAGATCCGGAGGTCCGTCGCGGCCTCGCCCAGGCGCAGGGACACCTCGCCTCGATCCTGACGATGCTGACCGACGGTCGATCCTGCCTCGATCTTGCCCAGCAACTGCAGGCGGTCGAGAGCACGATCCGGACGGTGAAGCGCGCGCTGATCCATGATCATATGGAGCATTGCATCGCCGATGCCGTCGCCGATGGGGGCCTGAGTGCCGACCAGGCGCTGCGCGAGCTCAAGTCGCTCACCAAATATCTCTGAAAGTAACATCGATGCAGTCTCTCCCCGACCTGCTCGCGCACGGCAATGCGTGGCTCTTCATTCCGACCGCGATCCTGCTCGGCGCGCTGCACGGGCTCGAGCCGGGCCATTCCAAGACGATGATGGCGGCGTTCATCATCGCCATTCGCGGCACCGTGGGGCAAGCGATCCTGCTCGGCCTGTCGGCGGCGATCTCGCATTCGCTGGTGGTATGGGTGATTGCGCTCGGCGGGCAATATCTCGGCCGTAATCTCGATGCCACGACGAGCGAGCCCTATCTTCAGTTGGCCTCTGCCGTCATCGTGCTCGGCGTCGGCGCCTGGATGATCTGGCGCACCCGGCGTGATCAGGTGCTCGAGGCGAGTCATGGGCATGATCATTCTCACGATCACGGACATCATCATGGCGACGAGGTGCGTCGGATCGATACCGGGCACGGTGTCGTCGCGCTCGAAGTGTTCGAGGACGGTGTGCCGCCGCGCTGGCGGTTGCGCTCTGAGCGTGGCCAGACGTGGCCGGACGGCGATGTCATGGTGGTTACCGAGAGGCCCGACGAGGCGCGTCAGGCGTTCGCCTTTGTCGACCGCGGCGACTATCTCGAAAGCATCGACGAGATTCCGGAGCCGCACATATTCACCGCGCGCCTGAGCCTCGGACTTGGCGGTCATACGCATGACTATGAGCTGCACTTCGCCGAGCACGGTCACGATCATGAAGACGAAGCCGAGACGGGCCTGACGCTGGGGCGTGACGGCGCCTTCATGGACGCGCACGAACGTGCCCATGCAGACGATATCACGCGTCGATTCGGCGGGCGCAACGTCACCACTGGCCAGATTCTCCTGTTCGGGTTGACCGGCGGCCTGATCCCATGCCCCGCCGCCATCACGGTGCTGCTGCTGTGTCTTCAGCTCAAGCAGATCAGCCTTGGCGTGATCCTCGTGCTGTTCTTCAGCGTCGGGCTCGCAGTGACGATGGTGAGCGCGGGCGTCCTTGCCTCGCTCAGCGTCAAGCATATCAGCAAGCGCTGGTCCGGGTTCAGCACGTTCGCGCGCCGGGCGCCCTATGCGTCGGGCGGGCTCATGGTGGTGATCGCGCTCTACATGGGCATTTCGGGCTGGATTGGCCTGAGTGGTGGGCATCTGCCCCAGATCTGAGCCGAACGATGCCTGGCCGCGAAGTCCGAACCGCCGATTACAGGGGAAGGTGTCCGCACCCGTCAGGGACGATCAGGCTCTTCGCTGGTTCTAGGCGAATTGACTTGTCGCGGCGCAGCCCTAGTTTGGCGCCGTCGTGACCCGCTTCCTGCGCCTCCTCCTGTTGATGTTCGCCATGGTCGGCCTTGCCGGCCAGTCGACGGCGATGGCGATGGCGCCCGTGATGGCGAGCCCGGCGCCCGTGCAGGCGGCGATGGCGGGGATGGACTGCAAGGACATGGGGACGACACCGTCCTCGGACGATGCGCCGTGCAAGAAGCTCACCTGGCAGTGCATCGCCGCAATGGGCTGTCTCACGGCAAGCGCGCTTGAACCCGCGATCGTCGCGATGGACGTGCGTGCGACCGTTTGCATCGCTCCCGCCGCGCGGGATGTCACCCGTCTTGCCGGCCGCTCCTACGGTCCCGAGCCCGATCCTCCCAGTTTCCTGATCTGACAGCCGGAATCCGTCGATTCGCCGCTCAACGTGAGCGCGCGGTCGATCACCAAGCTCAGATCAAGGATATCATTATGTCGAATCGTCTCGTTGCGGCCGCACTTGGCGTCGCCGCACTTCTCGTTGCCGCGCCTGCTTTAGCATCGACGCCGCAGTCCGCGGCTCCCGCGCAGGGTCATTCCGAATGGCGCGCCAGCGCGCAGGCAGGACCCCGCACTCCCCTGACCCCGCCGCATCGTGTCTGGGTCGGCTCCGACCCAGACACGAAAGCCATGGCGTCGTGCGCCTGCGCGATGATGCGGACCTCCCGGAAATCGTGATCGCCCGAACGTGATGACGACCGGCCGGCGGGGCGCGTCCCCGCCGGTCAACCGGCCGCTCGCGCGGCCGCGATCGGGGAACCCCATATGATAAGATCCATATTCTGCGCCGCGCTGCTGGCGTCCGCCTGCCTTGCGGCACCCGCCCTGGCCGGTCCGCTAACGTTCGATGAAGCGCTGGCGCATGCTCGCACAAACGCGCCGTCCCTCCATGCCCGGCAGCTCGGCGCCGATGCCAGCCGGGCGGCGCGCGGCGCCGCGGGCACGTTGCCCGATCCGAAACTCTCGCTCGGCGTCGAGAGTTTCCCCGTCTCCGGACCGCTGGCGTTCGCGCCGTCACGCGACAATTTCACCATGGCGCGTATCGGCGTGTCGCAGGAGTTTCCCAATCTCGCCAAGCGCCATGCGCAACAGGCGCGGGCCGATTCGGACATTACGGCGGCCGATGCCGACATTCGCGCCGAGTCGCGCACTGTCGAGGTCGAGACCGCCATTGCCTGGATCACGCTCGCTTATGCCGAGCGGCGTCTTGCCGCGCTCGACGCGGCGCGCGCTGGGCTCGACCGGCTGGTGGGCACCACACCCGGTGCGGTCGCGTCGGGCGGTGCTCGCCCCGGTCAGGTACTGGCGGGCAGGCAGGCGCTGGCGGCACTCGACGATCGGCGGGACGAACTCGTGTCCGCGGTTGGTCGCGCGCGTGCCGACCTGGTGCGCTGGACGGGTGACATAGCTCCGACGGTGGCGGGGCCGGTGCCCGATTTCCCGATCGATGCTGCGCGGCTGCACAGGGCGCTCGATGCCAATCCCTCGCTGGCTGCGATCGCGGCGCGGGTCGGTCAGGCCGAGGCCGATGTGCGGCTCGCAGAGGCCGAGCGCCGGCCCGATTTCGGGATCGATCTCAGCTATCAGCGCCGCGACCCGCGGTTCGGCGACTATGTCTCGGCCGGCGTGACCATCGGACTGCCGCTGTTCAAGCGCCACCGGCAGGAACCGATGATCGCCGCGCGGCAGGCCGAGGCCGCGCGAGCCCGTGCCGAGCGTGAGGATGCGGCTCGGGGGCTGGCGGCGTCGCTCGATGGCGGTCTCGCCGACCATGCGATGCATCACGCGCAGTGGATGCGTTCACGCGACACGCTCGAACCACTGGCGCGCCAGCGTGTCGATCTCGAAACCGCCAGCTACGGCGCTGGCCGCGCAAGCCTGGTCGATGTCGTCGACGCGCATCTTGCGCTGGTCGACGCGACCCTCGCGACACTCGACCGGGAAGCCCTGGTCGCGATCGACGGTGCGCGTCTTGCGCTTACCTATCGGAGCATATCCTGATGACCCCGCGCGATCTCACTCCCCGCGGCGTCGTGTCGCGCGTCGCGCTTGTCGCGATCCTGGCCGGCGGCGCGATCGGCTTCGGCGCCGCGCGGCTGACGGCGCCGTCGGCACCCACGCCGGCAACAGGCGGCGCCATGCCCGGCGAACGCAGTATCCTCTATTGGTACGACCCGATGATTCCGGCCGAGCATCATGATGGGCCGGGCCTGTCGTCGATGGGGATGAAGACGATCCCCAAATATGCCGATACGGGAATTGGCGCCGCTCCTGCCGATACCGGGGTCAGGGTAGATCCGGCGGCAGTCCAGTCGCTCGGCGTCAGGCTCGTGGCCGTCGAACGCGGGTCGCTCGCGTCAGACCTGACGGTCACCGGCGCGATCGACTTCAACCAGCGCGACATGGCAGTCGTGCAGGCGCGGGCGGCCGGGTTCGTCCAGCGTGTCTATGCGCGTGCGCCGGGCGACGTGATCGGTGCCGGCGCGCCGCTGGCCGATGTCCTTGTTCCCGAATGGGGCGGTGCCCAGGCCGAGTTGCGTGCCGTCACCCGCACCGGCGATCCCGCGCTGATCGCCGCGTCGCGCGAGCGACTGCGCCTGCTCGGCGCGCGCGGCGCCGGCGGTGGGGGCATGACGACGATCCGAAGCCCGATCGGTGGCGTGATCCAGACGCTCGACGTGCGTGCCGGCATGACACTCTCGGCGGGCCAGACGCTGGCACAGGTGTCGGGGCTCGGGACGGTGTGGCTCAATGCCGCCGTGCCAGAGGCGCAGGCAGCGCTGGTTCGGGTCGGCCGGCCGGTGCGCGCGGAGCTTACCGCGCTGCCGGGCGAGACCATCACTGGCAGAGTGGTCGCGATCCTGCCGACCGCTCAGGCCGAGAGCCGCACGCTTACGGTGCGGATCGAGCTTCCCAATCGTGGCGGCCGGCTGCGGCCGGGTATGTTCGCGACCGTCCATCTCGGCGGCGAAGGCGGGTCGGGGCTGCTCGTTCCGAGCGAGGCGGTGATCCGGACCGGCAAGCGCGACCTCGTGATGATCGCCGGCCCGGGTGGCCGCTACCGGCCGGTCGAGGTCAGGCTTGGCCGGGAAGGAGGGGGGAGGACCGAAATTCTGGCGGGGCTCGCCGAGGGCCAGAAGGTGGTCGCCTCGGGCCAGTTCCTGCTCGATTCCGAGGCGAGCCTCGGCGGCATCGATGCGAAGCCTCTGGAGGGCGCCCCGATGACGCCTGCGGATCAGCGGCGATGATCGCCGCCGTCATTCGCATGTCGGTCCGGGCCCGCGTGCTCGTCCTGGTCGCGTCGCTGGTGCTGGTCGTCGCGGGCGTGCTCGCGGTGCGCTCGACACCGATCGATGCCTTGCCCGACCTGTCCGACGTGCAGGTCATCATCCGCACCAGTTATCCCGGTCAGGCGCCGCAGCTGGTCGAGAACCAGATCACCTATCCGCTGGCCACGACGATGCTGTCGGTGCCGGGCGCCCGCGTGGTGCGGGGCTACTCATTCACCGGCGACAGCTATGTCTACGTCCTGTTTGAGGACGGCACCGATCTCTATTGGGCACGCAGTCGCGTGCTCGAATATCTGTCGCAGATTCAGGGTCGCCTGCCGGCCGGTGCGACCGCATTACTCGGGCCCGATGCGACCGGCGTCGGCTGGGTCTATGAATATGCGCTGGTCGACAAGACCGGTCGGCATGACTTGTCACAGCTTCGTTCGATCCAGGACTGGTTCTTGCGCTATGAACTGAAAAGTGTGCCGGGCGTCGCCGAGGTCGCGGCGATCGGCGGGATGGTCCGGGAATATCAGGTCGTGCTCGATCCGGCGAAGCTGGTCTCCTACGGCATCCCGCAATCCGTTGTCGTCGATGCGCTCAAACGCGCCAATCAGGAAGCCGGCGGCTCGGTCGTCGAGATGGGCGAGGCGGAATATACCGTTCGCGCCAGCGGCTATCTGAAGACGCTCGACGATTTCCGGAGCGTGCCGCTGAAGACCGCCGCGGGCGGCGTGCCGGTCACGCTGGGCGATGTCGCGACGATCCAGATCGGACCGGAGATGCGGCGCGGCGTCGCCGAACTGAACGGCCATGGTGAGGTCGCGGGCGGGGTGGTGATATTGCGATCGGGCAAGAATGCGCGGGAGACGATCGGCGCGGTCAAGGCGAAGCTCGCCGAGCTGCAACACAGCCTGCCGGCCGGCGTTGAGGTGGTAACGACCTATGACCGCTCGGCATTGATCGACGCGGCGGTCGAGAATCTTCAGGGCAAATTGCTCGAAGAGTTCCTCGTCGTTGCGATCGTCTGCGCATTGTTCCTGTGGCACGCGCGCTCGGCGCTGGTCGCGATCCTGACGCTCCCGATCGGCGTGCTGATCGCGTTCCTCGTGATGCGGTTCCAGGGGGTGAACGCCAACATCATGTCATTGGGCGGGATCGCGATCGCGATCGGCGCGATGGTCGATGCGGCGGTCGTGATGATCGAGAATGCCCACAAGCATCTCGAACGCTGGGCGCACGATCATCCGGGCGAAACGCTGGCGGGCGAGGAACGCTGGCGCGTGATCACAACGGCGGCGAGCGAGGTCGGACCGGCGCTGTTCCTCAGCCTGCTCATCATCACTTTCTCGTTCATTCCGGTGTTCAGCCTGCAGGGTCAGGAGGGCCGGCTATTCGCACCGCTTGCCTTCACCAAGACCTATGCGATGGCGGGCGCGGCGCTGTTGTCGGTGACGCTTGTGCCCGTGCTGATGGGCTGGTTGATCCGGGGGCGCATCCCGGCCGAGAGCGCCAATCCGATCAATCGCTGGCTGACGGCGATCTACCGGCCCGCGCTCGACTGGGTGATGCGGCGGCCCAAGGCGACCCTGGTGATCGCGGCGCTGATCTTCGCGACCACGGCCTGGCCGCTCAGCCAGCTTGGCGGCGAGTTCATGCCGCAGATGGACGAGGGCGATCTGCTCTACATGCCCTCGACGCTGCCCGGTATCTCGACCGCTCAGGCGTCGCGGCTGCTCCAGCAGACCGACCGGCTGATCAAGACAGTGCCCGAGGTCGAGACGGTGTTCGGCAAGGCCGGCCGCGCGGAGACGGCGACCGATCCCGCGCCGCTCGAGATGTTCGAGACGACGATCCGCTTCAAGCCGCGTGACCAGTGGCGTCCGGGCATGACGCCGGCGAAGCTGGTCGAGCAACTCGACCGGACAGTGAAACTGCCGGGGATCGCCAATGTCTGGGTGCCGCCGATCCGCAACCGGATCGACATGCTCGCGACCGGCATCAAGAGCCCGATCGGGGTCAAGGTATCGGGGTCCGACCTGGCCGAGCTCGACCGCGTGGCGCGCGACGTCGAACGGGTGGCGAAGACAGTCCCCGGGGTCAGTTCGGCCTTCGCCGAGCGGCTGACCGGCGGGCGCTATATCGATGTGACCATCGATCGCGCGGCGGCCGGCCGCTACGGGCTCAACATCGCCGACGTGCAAAGTGTGGTGTCGGGGGCGATCGGCGGCGAAACGGTCGGCCAGACGGTCGAGGGCCTCGCCCGCTACCCGATCAGCGTGCGGTACCCGCGCGAGCTGCGCGACAGCGTCAATGGTTTGCGCAACCTGCCGGTGCTGACCCCGTCGCTTCAGCAGATCACGCTCGGCACCGTCGCCGATATCCGGGTGACCGAAGGACCGCCGATGCTCCGCAGCGAGAACGGGCGGCCGACCACCTGGGTCTATGTCGATACCCGCGGGCGGGCGCTGTCCACGGTCGTCGGCGACATACAGCGGGCCGTCGCGAAGGACGTGAAGCTCTCCCCCGGGGTCAGCATCGCCTATACCGGCCAGTTCGAATATCTCGAGCGCGCGGCCGAGCGGCTGAAGCTGGTCATCCCGGCGACGCTGCTGATCATCTTCCTGCTGCTCTACGCGACGTTCCGCCGGCTCGATGAGGCGGCGCTGATCATGGGCACGCTGCCCTTCGCCCTGACCGGCGGCATCTGGACGCTGTACCTGCTGGGCTACAACCAATCGGTCGCGACGGGCGTGGGGTTCATCGCGCTTGCGGGGGTATCGGCCGAGTTCGGCGTGGTGATGCTGATCTATCTGAAGCAGGCGCTGGCCGCGCGCGGATCGGCGCCGTCAGGACTCGAGACCGAGCAGGCCATCCGCGAGGGTGCCCTGCTCCGCGTGCGCCCCAAGGCGATGACGGTGGCTGTAATTCTCGCCGGGCTGTTCCCGATCCTGGTCGGCCACGGCGTAGGTGCCGAGGTGATGAGCCGGATTGCGGCACCCATGATCGGCGGAACGCTTACCGCGCCTTTGCTGTCGATGCTCGTCGTGCCCGCCGCTTACCTCTTGCTCCGGCGCCGGCCCGCGACCGCGAATGATTTTAATCTGGAAGGAGAAGCTCGATGAAACTGCCTATCGTCACAACGATCCTCGCTGGTACCCTCATGCTCGCCGGCTGCGGATCCAAGACCGGCAGCAACGCGCCCAGTACGGCGGCAACCGCCCAGTCCATGGCGATGCCGGCGGGCGGGGCAGCCGACCAGACCGGCAAGATCGTCCACGGCCTCGGGGTCGTCACCGCGATCGACGCGGCCGGCGGGAAAATCACCCTCAAGCATCACGCGATTCCCGACGCCGGCTGGCCGGCAATGACCATGGCGTTCAAGGCCGCTCCATCGATCGTCGCGAAGGCCAGGGTTGGCGAATCGGCCGCATTCGATCTGAGGCTCAGTGGTGCCGGAGGTGAGATCACCGACATTCGCGCGCGGTAGCGGTCGCGAGCAGCGATCTGGTGAGGGCTGGCGCGCTTGCGCGCCGGCCCGGTCCGGTTGAAGGCCTTGACCCGGCTCCGGGTCGGGCAGTCGTTCCTTCGGGCGCGACCGGCAATCCTGAATGGAACGGTGCAGTGGTGCGTGATTCGCGCGCTACGCCGACGGCAATGCTTCCTTCGCGGGGTCGGACCAGGGGATTCGTCTGAAGACACACCAGTTGAACGCCTGTTTCCCGCCGCCTGGCGTCGTGTGCTGCTCACGCCAGTTTTCCAGCAGCTGGTAGCCTGGACCCATCTCCGCCAGCAGGCCCGACGCATCATAGCGCTGAACCGGCAAGCCGCTGCACCGGTCGGGACCGTCGAGCGCAAAGGTGGCCATGACGACGAGGCCGTTGCGGGCAACACCCCCAGCCATCGCGCGGCGATAGCCGTCGCGATGTTCGGCGTTAGTGAGGAAGTGGAACACGGCCCGATCATGCCAGACGTCGTAGGTGCGGTCCGGGAGCCAGCCGGTAATGTCGGCCACTTCCCACCGGACCCTGTCGGCCGATGGTCCGAGCCGAGTTTTTACCACCTCGAGCGCCGACCCCGCGATGTCGAGCACTGACAGGTCGCTCCATCCACGGTCGACCAGACAATCGACAAGGCTCGACGCGCCCCCGCCGATATCGATCAGCGACGCGGTGTTTGGCACATGGAACCGGTCCAGTGCCTCAAGCGACGGCTCCGGGGAGGGCTGATACCAGCTGACGCTGTCCGGCGCCTTGCAGCGATATACCTCGCCCCAGTGCTGGTCGGCCATTGGCATGCTCCTCCGAGCTTCGAGATAGGCGCCGAGCCATCGGTTTGCACCCGTTTTCCCCGCGGCTGCGGCCTTGCTGCCTCGCTTTCTCCGAACCCCCAATAGTTGAAGCCCGACCAATTCGGCGTGCCGGCCAGATACGCGGTCTCCAGTATATCGATCCCGAATCCTCCCGCGGCGATGATGGCGGGGATGTCCCGGCTCACATGGCATCCGCCGCGATCGGGAGCGCCATCCTGTTCGAACACCTGACCGCTTGACCGAGCAGGGAGTCACCGGTTGCGCCGACGTACCCGCGACGCCGAAGCGTGCGATCAATTGGAGCGGGTGCCGAGAGCCTCGACGATCCGGCAGTCGTCGATCGTGCCGCCTTGGCAGCTTGCGACCAGACTGGCCAGTTCGCCCCGAAGCACCTTCAGATCGGCGATCTTGCGATCAATTTCGGCCAGATGGTCCTTGGTGACCGCGTCCACCGAGGCGCAGTTCCCGCTGCGGTTCGAGGCAATGTCGAGCAGCGCCCTGACCCGGTCGAGCGTGAAGCCGAGTTCGCGCGCACGACGGATGAACTTCAACCGGGCGAGATCGTCCGAACCATAGACGCGGTAGTTGCCGCTGCTGCGTGCCGGCGCAGCCATCAGGCCGTCATGTTCATACCAGCGAACGGTTTCCGGGGTGGTGCCGGCGGCGCGGGCCAGTCGTCCGATCGTCAGTGTTTCCATCGGCCTTGACCCTGTAGTGGCTTCAGGGTCCATATGGGGGGCGAGCGCTATAAGTCGAGGTGATTTCGTGGTTTGCAGCAGCTGCGCCTCCGACACTATCGATTCCCTGGCCGACAAAAGGTGGCGGCGCGTCCTGTGGATTGCGCTTGCGATCAACCTGGCGATGTTCGCTGGCGAGATTGTCGCCGGGGTCGCTTCGGGCTCACGGTCGCTTCAGGCGGACGCGCTCGATTTTCTGGGCGACGCAGCGAATTACGCGATCAGCCTCGGCGTCGCGGGCATGGCGCTTCAGTGGCGATCTCGCGCGGCGGTGCTGAAGGGCGGGACGATCCTTCTCTTCGGCATCTACGTGCTGATCACGACCTTGATCGCCGCACTCGGCGATGGCGTGCCCCGTGCGGGAACCATGGGCGCCGTTGGCCTCCTCGCCCTCCTCGCGAATGGCGGCGTTGCCTTGATGCTCTACCGCTATCGCAGCGGCGACGCCAACATGCGATCGGTGTGGATCTGCTCGCGCAACGATGCGATCGGCAATCTCGCGGTCCTCGCCGCCGCCGTCGGAGTGGTCGGGACGGGCACCCAGTGGCCCGATCTCATCGTCGCGGGAATCATGGCTTCGCTTGGCATCGTTGGTGGGAGCCAGATTCTTCGCCACGCGCTGGGGGAATTGGGGCAGCGAAATGCTGTCAGGCCAGAAGTATCGCTTCCGGAAGTCACGAGCCTTATAAACTGAGGCGGCGGTTTTTGCCGGACATCGCTCCGTGGCGCTGGCGATGATGGGTAGAGTATTCCTTCGATCAGCAACGCGATCGGCAGCACATCATGATGACGGCACTTCCCTATACGATCATGCCGGTGATGGCCGTCTTCATCGGCGCTGTCGTCGCAGTGCTGCGCAAGCCCGGGCCGGCGCTCACCAGCGCCATTCAGCACCTCGCCGCCGGGGTCGTGTTCGCGGCTGCCGCCGTCGAGATATTGCCGCAGGAGATGCACGGCGCCTCGCCGCTGGCGACGCTCGTCGGTGGCGCGCTTGGCGTCGTCGCCATGCTCTCGCTCAAGTCGATCGAGGGCCGCATTGGTGGGCCGCTCGGAATGCTCGGGGCGGTTGGTACCGATATCCTGATCGACGGGCTGGTACTCGGTCTCGCGTTCATCGCCGGCGCCAAGGCCGGGCTCCTGCTAACGATCGCGCTCACGTTTGAAGTGCTGTTCCTCGGCGTGACCGTCACCGAGGGCCTTGGCGAGACGGTGCGATCGAAGGTGAAGGTCGTCGCGATCACCACGGCAATCGGACTTCTGATGCCGCTGGGTGCGTTACTGGCTACGCCGGTTGCGCTGTTTCCGCCGGTCGTGATTACGGGGTTTCTCAGTTTCGGCCTGATCGCGCTTCTCTATCTGGTTACCGAGGAACTGCTGGTCGAAGCGCACGAAAAGCCGGACAGCCCGCTCATCAGCGCCATGTTCTTTGTTGGTTTCCTTTCCTTGCTGCTGCTCGAGGAGGTTATCGCCTGATCGTTGCGGGCCTGCCAACCGACGAACAGTTGGTGCCGAAGGCGGCTGCACACGCTAATGCGAATCCATAGCGAGAAACCGCTTGACCCTATAGTCGCTAGAGACTGTATCGCACCGCACATGATCATGGTCTTTCACCCGCGTGCAACGCCGGGCGCCAGTTCCACCGGGGCGATGGGGCGGCCGCGCGCTCGCGGCACCGCCACTATCGCGATGGCGCTCTTTGCCCTGCTCCTTGCGCTGTTCGGGGCTGTCGCGCCCGCCAGCGCGCAGGCGGCTGACGTCCAGACAGCCTGGCGCCTGCTCGACTATATGGCTGTCGACTATGGCGGCGCAGTCGCCGACGGCAAAATCAAGAGCGCTTCCGAATATGCGGAGATGACCGAATTCGCGGCGTCGGTGACGTCCCGAATGTCCGCGCTCGCGCCGGGCCCGAAACGTGCCGGGCTGATCGAAGCGGCGAAGAACCTGCAGCAGGCCGTTGCGCGCAAGACGCAGCCGGCGGAGATCGCCCGACTGGCTCATGGCATCGCCGCCGATTTGCTCATTGCCTATCCTGTGCCGCTCGCGCCGAATAGCGCGCCCGACGTGGCGCGCGGCGACGCGCTGTTCGCGACGAATTGCGCCGCCTGCCACGGCGCGGCGGGCGACGGCCACGGCCCGAACGCAGCGAAGCTCACGACACCGCCCATTGCGTTCACCGATCTCGGTCGGGCGCGGCAGCGCAGCCCTTTCGCGCTTTATCAGGTCATCACCCAGGGCCTCGACGGTACAGCCATGCAGAGCTTCGCCGGCCTGCCTGACCAGGACCGCTGGGCGCTCGCCTTTCGCGCAGGCGGGTTCGCCTTCACAGAGGCGCAGGCAAGGGAAGGCGAACGACTTTGGAAAAGCGATACCGCCCTTCGCCCCGCTATTCCGGATCTGAAGACGCTGACCTCCCTGACCCCGGCCACCCTCGCCGCCCGAATTGGCGAAGCGAAAGCCGATGCGGTGATCGCCTATTTGCGCCGGCACCCGGACGCAGTGGTTCAGCAGGCGCCGGGGTCCCTGCTCGTCGCGCGTCACAAGCTCGCCGCAAGCTTCGCAGCCTATCGGACGGGCGACCGCAAACAGGCTCGCGAGCTCGCCCTTTCCGCGTATCTGGACGGGTTCGAACCGATCGAACCGACACTGACCGCGCGCGATGCGACGCTGATGAACCGGATCGAAGGTGCGATGGGCGAGTATCGCGCTGCGGTAGATCATGGCGCGCCGGCGAGCGACCTCGCAATCCGCATCCAGGTCCTTGGCGGTCTGTTCGACGATGCTGAGGCGGCGCTGGAGCCGTCAGCGTCGAGCAGCGCATCGACCTTCTTCGGCGCGTTCACTATTCTACTGCGTGAGGGTCTGGAGGCGCTGCTGATCGTGGTCGCCATGATTGCTTTCCTCCGGAAGGCCGAACGCAGCGCCGACCTGCCCTATGTTCATGCGGGGTGGGTGGGTGCGCTTCTCGCGGGCGCGCTGACCTGGGCGGTCGCGACCTTCGCGATCGGCATCAGCGGCGCCAGCCGCGAGCTGACCGAAGGGTTCGGGTCGCTGTTCGCAGCGGTCGTTCTGCTCTCGGTCGGCATCTGGATGCACGGCAAGTCGCAGGCGGACCGGTGGCAGCGATACATCCGCGAGAAGATGGCGCGCGCGATCCCCGGCGACTCGGGCTGGTTCCTGTTCGGGCTGGCGTTCGTGGTCGTCTACCGCGAGGTGTTCGAGACGATCCTGTTCTATGCCGCGCTATGGACCCAGGGCAATGGCGGTGTGCTCCTCGCGGGCGCTGGATCGGCCTGCCTGGTGCTGGCGGCGATCGCGTGGGCCATGTTGCGTTACAGCCGGACTCTGCCGATCGCGCAGTTCTTTCGCTACAGCGCCTGGTTGATGGCGGTTCTCACCGTCGTCCTCGCCGGAAAGGGCGTTGCAGCGCTCCAGGAGGCCGGCATCATCGATATCGCGCCAATCGCCAGCGTGCCCAGGATCTCGATGCTCGGCATCTATCCCACCTTGCAGTCGGTGCTGGCGCAACTCCTGATGCTTGTCGCCATCGCCATGGGCTTCGCATGGAACGGCCGGCCTGTGCCGCAGACTCCCGCCTGAAAAGGCAAAGGCTGTCAGGAGACCGCGCTCCGGTAGCGGTGTTGCCGTAGCCGCGCCGGGCCTCCTGATCTGCGTTACCGGGTAACTAGCACCGAGATCGAGGCGGCCACCTCGCCGCGCGCCGGGGCCGCGACGAACAACCTGTGCAGTTCCGGTGCGAACAAACCGGTGCGCGCACCGCTCGCGGTGGTCACGCGCACCATGGCAAACTTGGCAGGGGTGACCGGCACGACATCGACGTGACCCGCGCCGCACACCACATATATTCGCGTGTCGTCGACGAAAAGATCGTCGGAGTCGCCGCAGACGCCCTGCATGGACAGCTGGGCACCACTCGCCGCGTCGTAGCGCGCCAGCGCCGCCGGCAGGCGATAGGCGACCGCGAACCAGCCGCCGTTGGACTCGACCGATAAGGGGAAGTTCAGCCGATGCGTACCGGTCGGCCAGCGGACGGTCACGCGGCCGCTGTCGATATCGCCCGCAACGATGACGCCGCGATCGGGCACATTGATCAGCACTCGCGCCCCGATCATCCGAAATCCCTCGGGATGACCGGGGAGGGGCAGCCGGCCGATCACGCGCGGCGTATCCGGATCGATCACTGCCAGTCCGCCACTGCCATAGCCCACCACGACATGGCCGTTGCGCGGATCGATCCGGATATTGTCGGCGTCGTCGCCGAGTTCCAGTCGCGCCACTTCGTGCAGGTCGTCTCCGGCGTAGAAACGCACGCTGCCGTCGCCGCTCGCCACTACCAGCCGTCGTGCGGCGGCCAGGTACGCGACGCCTTGGGGTTCGTGCAGTCCGGCGATGCGCCCGGTGACTCTGCCGCTCGCAAGATCGACGCGATCGACGCTGCCATTGCCATATTCGGCGACGAACAGGACGCGGTCGGCGAGATCGAGCGCGAGATGGTCGATCCGACCCTTCACATCGGTCAGCGCGATCGTCCGCTCCAGCCGGAGCGGCGATGCCGGGTCGTTCGGCGAGACGCTGCGCGGCCCGGCATGGCAGCCCGCCGATGAAACGAGCCCAACAATCGCGACCACGATCCTGCCGATGACTGCGACGCGCCTCATCGGCCGGCCGCGGCCTTGAAGCGCGTATCGGCCGAAGTCCAGTTCACCGCACCCATGAAGGCGTCGACATAAGCCGCAGCTTTCGCGCCGTAATCGATCGCATAGGCGTGCTCATACATATCGAGGGCGAGCAGCGGGGTGGCGCCGGCCAGGGTCATGCTGTGATCGGCTGCCCATTGGTTGACCAGACGGTTGTCGCGGTGGCTGTAGGTCAACAGGACCCAGCCCGATCCGCCGCCGAGCGCCTTGCCCATGCTGGCGAACTCGCTGCGCCAGCGCGCGTCACTACCGAAATCGCGCTCGATCGCGGCGGCGAGCGCGGTGCCCGGACGGGTCGGCGCGCCGAGGCCGGCGAAATAGAGTTCGTGCAGGATCATCGAGTTCCAGGCGATCAGTTCCTCGCGCTTCAAGCCATTGAGGACGAAGCCGGGCGCGGTGGCGGGATCGAGCTTTCCGAACTCGGTCGTGATCGCGCCGAGCCGCTTCACCGCACCGACATAGTTATTGTCGTGGTGGCTGGTCAGCAGCTTGGCCGACAGGCCGGTGATCGACGCCGGATCAAAGGGAAGCGGTTGCGGCGCGAAGCCTGGAGCAAGCGCAGGCGGCGCCGTGTTTGCGGATGCCCCTCCGCCAGCCAGACCAGTAATCGCCGCTGCGCCAATGGTGGCGCCGGTGGCCAGCAAGCTTCTGCGATCAATTCCGTTATCGCTCATCTTCTGTCTCCTTAAGGCCCCGGCAATTCTCCGCGATCGACATGTTAGCGCCTCGCGGCTCCCAAGCCGGGAGGAGCGCACAATAGCAGCAGCGCGACGAGCGCGAAGCCCTGCATGAGGATCGGTGCAGGCCGGGTTGACCGATGGCGCTTCCGCATGGCGGTCGCTTGAATCGATCTCGTCGCTATGACGCGAACACGCGGGCCGGATCCAGACGTGGTACCGGGCGAATGCTCATCAGAAGGCGCCGGCCGCGAGGAACCCGCTCGCGGCGCAGAGTCCAATACGGATACCTGTTCCAAGCAGTCCGGCGGTACCGGCCCGGGCGAGGACCGTCGATCGATGGGCCCCCTTCCTCGTCTCAATGTTTTGGATTTACAGATCAATTCGGCAGGCGTTGTCGGGGCGGGACTCTTTTCAGCGCCGGTCCTCACCGCTCGGCATCGCAAAATCGCGCCCTCGAGCCGCTATCCGGTAGCGATCATGTCGCGGCCGGTGAAACGCTCCTCCCCGCGGCCACCCATGCCGACCTCATGGGCGGCAGAGACACGTTCGAATGCCCGTTATTTTGGCCTTCGCGACTGGTTTCGAGGGGTGAAGGCGACAGCCGCGTATAGGTTGCGATACCTCAGAGGAGTGAAGCAATGAAGACGACCATCGTCGCCGCACTGACCGCCGTTTCCCTGGTGGCCGCCTCCGCCGCAATCGCCCAGCCCGCACCGGATCACCACTCGGGCGGGCGGTCAGCGCACCGGCACTCAACGCATGCGAAGCCAAGCCATGTCCATCGGCACTCGGCAACGGCTGCGCCGTGCGCCGGCCGCGCGCGGAGCATGGGCGGCATGCAGAGGGATATGAGCGCGATGATGACGGATATGAGCGCCATGATGAACAGCACCAGCGATCCGTCGATGAAAGCGCGAATGCAAAAGATGCATGGTCAGATGGCCGGGATGATGGCCAACATGCAGAAAATGGGCGGCATGATGGGTGGCGCGATGATGCAGGGTGGACCGAGCGAGGGCAGCACACCGTCGGTTGCGCCGTCTCCCGCACCTGAAGATCACTCAGTTCATCACCCAAACCAGTAACATCGGCGCCTATTAACCGGGGTTGTCTCTGTTGCCGTCGCACTGTCGTTGTTCACTTCCGCGTTCGCGGCATCCGCAGACCAGTTCGTTGGGATCCGGTTGTCGCGAACAATGGGTCAACATGGCGAAACGGGCCGCCTGCCCGCAGCGCCGCGGAGGAGCCGGCTGAAGTGCCAGCATGTGCCGATGAAGTGATTGTTTTTCTGACGTTCACGGGAGGAGGCCGACATGATGTATGGCATGGGATGGGGAATGGGCGGGGTCGGCTGGGTGGTGCTGATCTTGGCGGTTCTGGGGATCGCCGCATTGATCAAATATTTGATGTCCGAACGAAAGGACTGAAAATGGCGTCAACGAAGCGAAGCCGCCCCTAGAACAGGTCTAGCCTGCTTTGCATCTCAGCCATGTGAAACATTACGCCGAGCGCCGAATTATTGACTGTGAATCTTCGCGCCAGAGTCGAGGGTTTTGATTTCATCGCGGTCCCCTCTGATCATTGAGAATTCCATATGCACGATGCCCTGACTTTGACGCCTCTTGCGGGGGTGGCAAGGGTATCTCTTGCGCGGCCCCTGGCTCTGGGCTTTTTTGCAGCAACGATCCTGTTGGGTACCCCTTCCAACGCCGCTCAGTCGAAGTGTTCGCCGAGCGAACGCTGGAATCCCGATATGAAGATGTGCATGCCCAACAGGCAGGCAGCTCCGGGAACCATTGTCGGCGATCCACAGCCCAATCAAGGACCGACAACGGCTCCAGACGCAAGCCCCGCGGCCGGGTCGTCACCGCGCGCTGCCGATCGTCCACCAATGTCCAGCGCAGGCATGGACATGACTGATCGGGGAAAGCCCGCATCCTCGTTCATGCTGCAGGTCAATCAATTTGCGGTCTATTCGCACACAACTGGCGCGCGCGGTCAGTCACGCCTGACTGGCCCTGGCAGCTGGATGCTGATGTACGACCACGACCTGACACCGGATAATCACTTGAGCGTCAGCTTGATGGGGTCGCCCGAGCAATTGACGGTCGGCGACAGGGGGACGCCGCAACTCCTGCAAACCGAAAATATCGATAATATGCATGCCCATGACACGCTCATGGCTCTGGAGGTCCGGGATGTTATCGCGCTTGGTTCAGGCGGCGACCAGCAACTGACTTTTCTGTTTGCTCCCCGCGGGGCTGCTGCGATTGGCCCCGTCCCGTTCATGCATCGTCAGTCCGCAGAGGGAAACCCAGATGCGCCGCTGGGCCACGGGCTGCAGGATGGGTTCCATGACGCTTCGACCGTGCTTGGCGTCGGATATCATTTTGCGCGAACCACAATTGAGGCGACGGCGTTCAGCGGTGCCGCGGTGAGCTGGCCGCTGCCTCTGCACGGCCCGGATTCCTTCGCCTTCCGCCTCACCCAGGACATTGACGATCACGTCAAGGTCGGAGCGTCCTACGGTGACGTGCTTTCGCCGGATGATGCGGGAGTTGAAAAACACAGCCAGTTCATATCAGCGTGGCTGGCAACGTCGTACAGGATCGGACAGGGCACGTTGCGATCTTCACTTGTCTGGGCAAGAGGGCGAGATGGCAACAGCGTCTCGCAAACCAGCCTTCTTGCAGAAGCAGTCTATCAGCGAGGAATGAACGCATTTTTCGGCAGGGCCGAGATCTTGCAGATCACGCCTCAGCAGCTTGAGGCCGGGACGATTGGCGGTCAGACGGATCCCAGATGGGTGAAGGCACTTACCCTTGGATACGAGCGGACCCTGCTTGATCAGCATGGCCTCTCGTTGCGCGTTGGGGGCTCATACACCAGAGACTTCATACCGCTGGCATTCAAGCCCGAATATGGCTCCGACCCAGGAGGGTTTAAACTCTTCGTGCGCGTCAAGTTCACGACAAACGAGGGCCACGTCATGTGAGCATCTCATGCGCCTGGGGCGCGCCGGGTGCCGCGGATGCATCAAGGGCTCGCCTCTGTCTTATGCCGCCAGGGATTGCGTAACCGATCGGATCGTCTTGGCGCGGCCGTCGAGCAGATCGGCTATCCTGCAGCTTAAGGTCGATGGAGGCCAACGGAATCGAAACTTGAATGCCGGACTGGGAGAATGACGCCGCCGGCCGCCGACCAGTCGACCTTCACCATGAACAGCAGTGCGACATAGGACAGCAGCACCAGCGTCAGCCATTTGAGGATGTTCGAGTAGCGCCTGTGGGGAATGAACATCTGGAGCAGCAGCGAGATGACGGCAAAGCCAAACGTGAAGACGTGCGCGCCGGTGCCGATCACGAGCTCGGCCGCATCGCCCATCGCGGCGAGATCGGCGCCGATATTGATCGTATTGGCGGCGAACAGCAACGCGACAATGATGGTGACGATCCAGCGCAGCAGGATCTTGCCCATGTTGCGCGCCAGGCCCTGGCCCGTGACGCGGCCGATATGGGCGCTGACCAGCTGGACCGCGCACATCAGCGGATAGGTCAGGACCATGGTCCACAGCAAGCCGTTGCCGAACTGCGCGCCGGCCTGGGAATAGGTGGCGATGCCGCTTGGGTCGTCATCGGCCGCGCCGGTGACGAGGCCTGGACCCAGCTGCTCTATCAGCCCGGCCCTGCGCGCCCTTTCGCCGATACTCATCGGCCGGGCCTCGCGCCAATCACAGGGGCCCAGTCCCTCCAGCCCCACCGGCACCGTCCGTCCATTGATTGGAGAGGAGATCGAGGACTATGATCACCATGATCGGCACGCAACGCAGCTAAAACACGCACCTGTTCCCATCCTCGCTCTCCCGGCGTTGGTTCAGGGCCGTAACGAGGGTGGGTGCAGCTGGTTCCGGCGCGCCGGACGTCCGCCGCCTTTGCGCGTGGTCGCGACCCTCAGCCTTTGCCGAGCTCGCGCCAGCTTTTCTCCGTGACCTCCACGCCTTGCTTCTCGCCGCCGCCGTAACTCGCGTCCAGGCCGCGTCGCGTGCATTGTCGCTTACTTCCTTGACCTATCGTACCGGGCGATGGCGTTGCGGATAGCTGCCCGCGCCGCTCGGCGGTATCAACCTCCATCACGGACTGCTCACGCACCGCGCCGAAATTGTCGAAGTTCGCGTGACCTAGCACCGAGCTGATTCGGCGCGTTCAGCATTCGTGTTTTCCGGAGCGAGTCATCAAACGCCTGCGCCTGCTCCGAAGACTAACCGGCGATCTACAGGCCGAACATCATCGCGGCGCAGAACAGGGTCAATGCGGAGGATCTCTGTCGCTTGACGTGCCTCGCTTGGCCCAGTCTGACTTTGGAACCTGTATTCTATTTCCTGATATCCAGGCCTTCGCCCCCGTCCCGTTATCACCCCGACAAACTTGATATCTTCGCCCCGCGAAAGGAGGTGTTAGACGATTGCCATAAGGTGGCGGGAGGCCAAATCTCCTCGGTAACCCATTGAAAAATATAATATGGAGGGGATGTAATGCGCTGTTCAAGGATCGCCGGGTTGCTGACGACGACGTCGCTCATCGTTTTGCCGGCTGCCGCACTCGCACAGTCGGGCGTGTCGTCGGCGGGCAACGGCGGGCAGGCGCCGAGCCCCTCCGTCAATGCGCCGTCACCAGCGAGCCCGCAGGCCAATGACGCCAACGACACCACCCAAAGCGGCGTGCAGGACGTCATCGTCACCGCGACCCGACGCTCGGCCAATTTGCAGACGGTGCCTTTGTCTGTCACCGCAATTCAGGCCGATTCGCTCACGACCCAGGGCCTGAAAACCGTCGCCGATCTTCCGCGGCTCGTGCCGGGTCTGTCGACGACGCGCGGCAGCGCGAGCACGAACATCTATCTGCGTGGCATCGGCACCTCCAGCTCCGGGTTCAACACCGAGGCGCCGATCGCGACCTATATCGACGGCTTCTACATGCCGAACACGGCATCGACGCTGTTCTCGTTCAACAATATCGAGCGGGTCGAGGTCCTCAAGGGGCCGCAGGGCACGCTGTACGGTCGCAACGCCACTGGCGGTCTCGTCAACGTCATCACCCGCGATCCGTCGCAACAGTCGCGTGTCGATGCGTCGGTCGGTTATGCCAATTACAACACCCTCTCGCTGAACCTTTATGCGGCCACCCCGCTCGGCGACACGGTCTCGGCGGGTATCGCGGTCACCCACACCAAGCAGAGCGACGGCTGGGGGTTGAACACCGTCACCGGCAACGAGAACATGAAGTTCGAGGAAACCGGGCTGCAGGGCAAGATCAAGTGGACCCCGTCGGCCGGGACGAAGATCACCTTCGAGGGCATGTTCACCCATATCAGCAGCGACCAGGGTCTGGTGGATGCGATTCCGCCGGGTGCGCTGGGCACGGACGGCACGCCCTATCTCGGCCGCTACCGCAATGCGGACCGGCGGGACGGGAATTCGATCTCGACGCTGTATCTGCTCGGCATGAAGATCGAGCAGGATCTCGGCTTCGCCAATTTCGTCAGCATGACCGGCTATATCCACAGCGAGGCGACATCCAGCCCCAACCTCACCGGCGACCCCGGCACCCTGGTGTCCGGACAGGCGGCAACCTATTCCGTGCTGACCGGGCATAGCGCTACCTTCAGCCAGGAATTCCAGCTCAGCTCCAAGGGGGCGAGCGGTTCCCCGTTCAGCTGGATCGCCGGCCTCTATTACCTGCACGACAACACGCTGGTCGGAAATGGCGTCACGCCGATGTGCGTCGCGGGCACCTGCGTTGCCTCACCGGTGCCGACGCTGACCACCGGCCTGCCCAAGACCCGGTCCTATGCGGCCTATGCCGAGGGTACCTATTCGCTCACCCCGGGCACGCGGCTGACGCTCGGCTTGCGCTACACGCGCGACGAGCGGCCGCACTCGTCGCTCGGTTACGCCACCCCGGCGGCATTCGCCGCCGGCATCGAAAAGCAATGGCCTGCACGCGTGCAGGCCATTGCTTCACCCGCGCTCTCGCGCGACAACCACGAACGGACTCTAGTTTTGGCTGGATGAACGTTGGGGGTCACGTCAACAGCTCGCGAGAACCGGACACACGTTGTGTCGCCCGACACGCCGTTGTCGAACTGATCAGACTGCCCAAAGCGTCAGCACGTCCCAATTAACCGCTGAAAATATCTGCGCGTAAGCGGGGGCGAGCGCACCCGCATCGCGGATTGCAGCTAGCCCGGATGGCGCCAGTTCGTGCAGCCGCTCCCGCGAAACGGTGGCGTAATCAAGGAGCAACTCGGGCACTCCCGGTGTTCCGTCCGCCCGGGGCCGTGTGAAATGCGCCTTGTGTTGCTCGAGCAGCCCATAGCGCTCGGTCAACTGGACAAACGTCGCGGTGCGCCGCTCGGCTTCACCATAGGCGCGGCAAAGGGCGATGGCGGCTTGCGCCGTTTCGCTCGGTTGACCATCGACGAACAGGGGGTCGGATTGATCGCTGCCAAGTGGCACCAGGCGGTCCGAACTTTCGTCAATGCAAACGAGAGCCTCGCCGGTTTCGCTCTGGGCCAATGCAAATGGATGGCACCGGAGATACGCCGGCACGTAAATGCCGGGCGCATAGCTGCCCTGCTCCGACACGAACAGATTTCGCTCCGGTTCCAGCCCGACGACGATCGCGGCTTGCCTGTCCGGTCCGAGCAGGACGATCGGATATGCGAGCATCGCATGTTCGAACTCATCGATGGTAATCGGGACCAGCGACGCCTTGCGCGCAAAGCCGTAGGCGTTGCCCGACCTGCGCAGCGCAAGCTGCCCGTGTTCCTCGACAGACAATGGTGCGAGCGAGCGATAAAGTGGCAGCGTTCCCTTTACGGATGGGCCTACTGCACCTTGTTTCATTCGATTTGTCCCTCCCGCACACCCTTGCATCCGCAAGAGTAACGCCAGACGAATAGCGACCTCGGGAGGGAACGCCACCTACCTTGTGCGCCGCAAGAGCGGAAGAACCGCGCATTCGAAATGGACGCGGCCGGTCTCCGCAAGGCTCTCCCCCGCTCGGGGCCGCAAATGGTGCATCGAGCTGTCAACCTTGCGCCACCTTGCGGCGTGTCCAAGCCATGTTACACATGGCCAATGTCGCTCCCTTTTCCCTTCTCCGCGATCGTCGGCCAGGACGAAATGAAGCTCGCCCTGTTGCTTGCCGCGGTCGATGCGCGGATCGGCGGCGTGATGGTGTTCGGCGATCGCGGAACGGGCAAGTCGACGGCCGTTCGCGCGTTGGCAGGATTGTTGCCGCCGATCCCGGTCGTCGCGGGGTGTCGCTATCATTGCCTGCCGGGTGCGGCGTCCTGTCCGTCACCCGAACTCCACCGCGCCGGCAAGGCGAGCATATCGGTGCCGTTCGTCGATCTTCCGCTCGGCGCCACCGAGGATCGCGTGCTCGGTGCGCTCGATCTGGAGCGCGCGCTGGGCGCCGGCGAAAAGGCCTTCGAACCCGGCCTGCTCGCCCGTGCGCATCGCGGCTTTCTCTATATCGACGAGATCAATCTGCTCGAGGATCATATCGTCGACCTGCTGCTCGACGTCGCCGCCTCGGGGGAGAATGTCGTCGAGCGCGAGGGGCTGAGCGTGCGCCATGCCGCGCGCTTCGTGCTGGTCGGCAGTGGCAATCCGGAAGAGGGCGAATTGCGCCCGCAATTGCTCGATCGCTTCGGCCTGTCGGTCGAGGTCCGCACGCCGCGGGATCTGGCGCAGCGCGTCGAGATATTGCGGCGCTGCGATGCGTTCGAACGCGATCCGGCCGCGTTCGCCGAACAATGGGACAAGGTCGAGCGCAAAACCTTGAAGAAGATCGCGCGTGGTCGCGACCATCTCGGCGATGTCGAAATGCCCGACGCGGTGCTTACCCGTGCCTCCGAACTATGCCTGGCGGTGGGCGCCGATGGCCTGCGCGGTGAACTGACCTTGATGCGCGCGGCGCGGGCGCTCGCCGCGCTCGACGGCAAGGCGGTGGTCGGCGAGGCGCATCTCGTGCGCGTCGCCCCGCTGGCGCTCCGCCACCGGCTGCGTCGCAATGTGCTCGACGAAACCGGCTCGACCGCGCGGATCGAGCGGGCGATGGACGAATTGTTCGCCGCATGAGCGCGCCGGGCGACGCCACGCCCGATGCCTTTGACGATGCAGTGCTCGCCGCGCGATTGTGCGCGCTCGATCCTGGCCTTGGTGGGCTGATCCTACGCGGCGGCGGCGAGATGCGCGATGCGGTGATCGACGCAATGAAGGCCGCGCTCCCGCAGGATGCGCCGCTGCGCCGGGTTCCGGTCCATGTCGACGACGAACGCTTGCTTGGCGGGCTCGATCTCGGCGCGACGCTATCATCCGGTCGCGTCGTGAAGAGCACGGGCCTGCTGACCGAAGCCGAGGGCGGCGTGATCGTCGTGCCGATGGCCGAGCGCATGGCCGACGGCACCGCGGCGCGCATCGCAGCGGCGATCGACGGCGGCGCGCGCTTCGTGACGGTGGCGCTCGATGACGGTCTGGAGCCGGAAGAGCGCGCGCCGGTCGCGCTCGCCGAACGGCTGGCCTTCTGGATCGATCTACAGGCCGTCCGTCACCCCGGATCCGTTCCGGGGGCCACCGCGCCACTAGCGCCAGCGCTTGTCGAGGGCGCGGTCGACGGGAGCGGCGAGGTCGACGTTACCGTCCTCGAAGCGCTCGCGGCGACTGCCCTGGCGCTCGGCATCGATTCAGCCCGCGCGACGCTGTTTGCGCTGCGCGCCGCGCGCGCCTCGGCGCGGTTCGCCGGTCGCGCCACCATCGAAGAGGCCGACGTCATGCTGGCCGCGCGCTTGGTGCTCGCCCCGCGCGCGACGCGCTATCCCGCGAGCGAGCAGGACGCGCCGGAAGAGGAAGCACCGCCACCCCCGCCCGAGCCGCAGGAAGGTGACAGTCGCGATCAGGAGCAGGGCGAGACCAAGGCGCTGGACGACGTCGTCCTCGCCGCCGCGCTCGCAGCGCTGCCGCGCGACGTGCTCGACCGGATTGCGTCCGGTCTAGCCCGGCGCGGTCCGGTCACGCGCGGACGCGGCGCGGGCGAGCGACGGCGCTCCCCAACGCGCGGACGCCCGGTCGGCGTGCGCGCTGGGGTGCCGCGCGGCGGGTTGCGGCTCAGCCTCATCGATACGCTCCGCGCGGCGGCGCCATGGCAAAGGCTGCGCGGGCGCGACGGCGCGCGGGTGCGCGTGCGCCGCGACGACCTTCGCATCCGCCGCTTCGAGACCCGCGCCGAGGCGGTGACGATCTTCGTCGTCGATGCATCGGGTTCGTCGGCGGTGGCACGGCTCGCCGAGGCCAAGGGCGCGGTCGAGCTGCTGCTCGCCGAGGCCTATGTGAAGCGCGCGCAGGTCGCGCTGATCGCGTTTCGCGGCACGACGGCCGAGATCCTGCTGCCGCCGACGCGCTCGCTGACGCGCGCGCGGCGTTCGCTGGCCGAGCTGCCCGGCGGCGGGGGGACGCCGCTCGCCGCCGGGCTGGTCGCGGCGCGCGAGCTCGCCGAGGGCGCCGCCGCGCGCGGTCGCACGCCGTTCGTCGTCGTGCTGACCGACGGGCGCGCCAATATCGCGCTCGATGGTGGTGCCGTGCGGACTTCGGCCGAGGAAGACGCGGATGAGGCGGCACGGGCTTTGCGCCGCGCCGGCATCGCCGCGGCGTTCGTCGACATTTCGGCACGGCCGCGCCCCGAGGGCGCGCGGATCGCGGCGGCAATGGGCGCGCATTATCTGCCGCTGCCGCGCGCCGACGCCGCCGCGATGCATGCCGCCGTCAGCGCCGCGCGCACAGCATGAGCGAGCGTCCACATTGGGAGAGCGAGGGCCATGACTGGCCCAACCGTGCCGCGAGCCGCTTTGTCGAAACGGCGCGGATCCGCTGGCACGTCCAGATGATGGGGAGCGGGCCGGTGTTGCTGCTGATCCACGGCACCGGTGCCGCGACGCATAGCTGGCGCGATCTGGCGCCGTTACTCGCAGCGCATTTCACGCTGGTGATGCCCGATCTGCCCGGCCATGGCTTCACCACGGGGCGTCCGGCCGGCGGGCTGTCGATGTCGGCGATGGCGCGTGCGCTGGGTGAACTGCTGCGGACGCTCGACCTGCACCCCGCCATCATCGTCGGTCATTCCGCCGGGGCGGCGATCGCGTTGCGCATGGTGCTCGACGGCATTGCCGCGCCGCGCGCGGTGGTTGGCCTGGGCGCCGCGCTGCTGCCCTTTCCCGGCCTCGCTTCCCGACTGTTCCCGACACTGGCGCGGATGCTGTTCGTCAATCCGTTCGCGCCGCTGATCTTCTCGCGCATCGCGCGCACGCCCGGCGAAGTCGGTCGTTTTCTGCCGCGCAGCACCGGCTCGCGGATCGATGCGCTCGGGATCGACCTGTACGGTCGATTGTTCGCCACCCCCGCGCAATGTTCCGGCGCGATCACGATGATGGCCGACTGGGACCTTGAAGGCCTGAAACGCGATCTGCCGCGCGTCCGCGTACCGATGCTGCTCGTACATGGCGCGGGCGACACGGCGGTGGCGGTGAGCAACGCGCATGAGGCGGCAACGATGATCGATGGCGCGCGCGTGGTCGAATTGCCCGGTCTCGGCCATCTCGCCCATGAGGAACAGCCGCACGACGTCGCCGCGATCATCGCGGATTTCGCGCGTGACCGGGGGATCATCGGAAAGGACGAACCATGCCCGAAAAATATTACAGCCTGATCGAGCTGAGCTTCACCGGCGCGGTGGTGCTCGCCTTCATCGTCTGGCAGCTCGTCTCGGTCAACCGCGAGATCGGCCGCGACAAGCGCGATTCAGAAGATCGCGCGCGGCATCCGGTAGGGGAGCATCGACTGGATGACCGGTGAGCGGAAGCGCGTCAGCGACAGGCTTTCATGCACCGCGCGGACATCCTCGCCGAACAGTCGGGTATCGATCGCCGAGCGCGCGTAAAAGGGCGCATCGATCCATGTCCGCGCGACCTGCGCCGCGCTGCCGGCGTCGGCGCGCGTGCGGCGGTCGATCAGCCAACCGGTGCGCGGCAGCTTGAACGAGGGCGGCGCGGGCACGTCGTGCCAGCGGCCCTGACGATCGAATTTGAGCGCCAGATCGAACGGCGTACCGTCACGCCGCACCCCTTCGTACAGCACCGCGACGTCGTCGCGCAGATGCGCGCGCGACCAGTGCCAGTCGGCAAACCCCGCCTCGAGCGATTCCTCGCCGAAGTTCGAATCAAAATAGCCGTCGCCCGACCAGCGCACATCGGGCGCGCGCATCTCGACCTCGACGCGCGCGCGCGGTGCCACCGGATGCCAGCGGTGCCGCCCGCCCGGGTCGAGCTGGAAGGCGGTGGTGCCGATCATCTCCGGCCACACCCGCACCGTGCCGCGGACGCGATAGGGCAGTGGGGCGGAAATCTCGTCGAGGTCGATCATCAGGCAATCCCCGTCATAATGCAGTGCGCTGCGCCCGACCGCGAAATGGTCCGCGCCGCGCGACACCGCGCCGCGCCCGCGCTCGGTCATCGCCCAGGCATTGCTGCGCGGGCCGTTGATCGCGACGTTTATCGCGCAGTGATTGTCCGGGTCGCGCCGCCCGCTCAGCTTGTAATAAGGCGAGAAGACGCTGCCGATAAAGGCGATGATCGTCAGGTCGTAGCGGCGGTCGTCGCTGAAGGCGTCGATATACCACCAGGCATAGCCGTTCGGTGCCACCATGACGTCGAAGCGCGGTCCCTGAGCAGGCAGTCGACGGCCAGCCGTCCGCTGAGCGCGGCCATCGGCAGGCCGGCGCCGGGGTGGGTACTCCCGCCCGCGCAATAAAGCCCAGGGATCCGCGTCCGGCTGGCTTGGCGCCGGAAGGAGGCCGCCCACCCGTGCGAGGCCGGTCCATAAAGGGCTCCACCCGTCGACGGGCACAGCCGCTCGAAGTCGCGCGGCGTGAGCAGCCGGGTCGATGCCGGCGGCAGGTCGATCGAAAGTCCCGCCCGCGAAAGCGTGGCGCGCATCGCCTGAGTGCATCGGTCGATCTCCATGGCTGAAAGGGGGGCGCCGTCGCCGGTGGCGGGGGCGTTGACGATGATCTGGAAACGCTCGGCGCCTTCATGCGCGGTTTCGGTGTCGCCGCGGTCCTGCGCACAGAGATAGACGCTGGGCGAATCCGCCAGCCGGCCCGCGCCAAGCGCGGCGAATTCGGCGGCGTAGTCGCCCGCGAAAAAGACATTGTGGCGCAGCAGCGGGAAGCCGCGCGTCGCGCTCGTGGCGAGCCACACCATGGCGCCAAGCGAGCGGCGTGGCAGCGGCACGGCGCGCAGCGCCCGCGCCGCCGCCGCGCCGAAGCGGCCGGCACCGATCGCCGTCGGATCGGCATTGCACAGCACGGCGTCGGCGACGATGTGCTCGCCCGATGCGAGAATTACGCCGGCGGCACGGCCTTGCGTGACGACGATCTCGCTAGCCGCCGCGCCGTAACGGAAACGCACGCCCTGGCGCAGCGCGAGCGTCTCGAGCGCGCGGGCGAGCGTGTGCATGCCGCCGTCGATCAGCCACACGCCCGAAGCCTCGACATGCGCGATCAGCATCAGCGTGGCCGGCGCGCGGAACGGCGACGATCCGCAATAGGTCGCATAGCGGCCGAACAATTGCCGGAGTCGCGGGTCGCGAAAATAGCCGCCAAGCGCCCGCCACAGCGAGGAATAGGGACGCAGCGTGGCATAATCGCGCAGTCCGGCCAGGCCCATGCGCCAACCCAGCCCGAGCGGGTTGATGCGCGTGTCGCGCAGGAAAGGCCGGTCGAGCGCGTTGAAGATCCGCGCCGCCTCCTGGCGAAACGCGCGATAACCCCGCGCGTCGG
Organism: Parasphingomonas halimpatiens; assembly: GCF_036663795.1. Taxonomy (NCBI): domain Bacteria; kingdom Pseudomonadati; phylum Pseudomonadota; class Alphaproteobacteria; order Sphingomonadales; family Sphingomonadaceae; genus Parasphingomonas; species Parasphingomonas halimpatiens. The sequence continues at coordinate 11,681 of NZ_JAXOJP010000016.1, read as the reverse complement.
CCGCGCCGGCAAAGGCGCCGATCGCCGCCTCGCTCGCCGCCGGATCGGCGAACAGGTCGAGTCGCGCCTCGCCCCAGGCGTGACGCGCCAGCGTCGCGGCCGGTCGGGCAACCAGGTGCCGATCGAGCGAGTCGCCACACGCGGCGAAGATTTCCTCGAAAATCCCGCGCAGCGTGAACACCGTCGGCCCGGCGTCGATCGCGGCGCCATCGACATCGAGCGCGCGTAGCTTCCCGCCCGGGCCACCCGCCGCCTCGACCACCGTCACGTCGCAGCCGCGCGCGGCGAGCAACGCCGCAGCGACAAGGCCGCCCACGCCTGCTCCTATCACCACCACGCGCGTGTCGCTCATGCGCTTCCTCGTTTCGATTGACGCGATGCTATCATCTGTCCAAGTAATTGGACATATGGTTTGTCAATGAATCGAGACAGGTCGCGATGGGCCGAGCGCTGGCGCGGCTGGCGCAACCATGTGCTCGCCGCGCCTGGCTTTCAGCGCTTCGCCGCAAGCTTCGTGCTGACCCGCCCGGTGGCGCGCGTCCGTGCGAAGCGGCTGTTCGATCTGGTCGCCGGTTTCACCTATTCACAGGTGCTGGCCGCTTGCGTCGAGACGCGCTTGCTGGAGTCGCTGGCGGACGGTGCCGCGTCGCTCGACGACATCGCGACGCGAATCGCGCTGCCACATGACGGGGCGGAGCGATTGCTCAAGGCGGCCGTTGCGCTGCGCCTCGTCGATTCGCTCGGCGATGGGCGCTGGATGCTCGGGCAGGACGGCGCGGCATTGCTCGGCAATCGCGGCATCACCGCGATGGTGGCGCACCACCGTGCGCTTTACGCCGATCTCGCCGATCCGGTGGCGCTGCTGCGCGGCGGTGGCGGGGGGGGCGCTTTGTCGCGATACTGGAACTATGCCGAAGACAGCGGCAGCGGCGATGCCGAGCAGGTCGCGCCCTATTCGCAGTTGATGGCGGCGTCGCAGCCGTTGATCGCGGGGCAGGTGATCCATGCCTATCCGTTCCATCGCCACCGGCGCATGCTCGATATCGGCGGCGGCGAGGGCGCGTTCCTGGCGGCGGTGGCGGCGCGTGCACCGAATCTCGCTTTGTCGCTGTTCGATCTGCCGGCGGTAGGTGAACGTGCGCGGGCGCGACTCGACGCCGCCGGCCATGGCGCGCGAATGACGATCTTCGGGGGCAATTTCCTCGCCGACGCGCTGCCCGGAGGTCACGACCTCATCACCCTGATCCGCGTGCTGCACGACCATGACGACGCGCCGGCCATGACTTTGCTGCGCAGCATTCGCGCCGCATTGCCGGCCGGTGGCAAGCTGTTGATCGCCGAGCCGATGGCCGGCACGCGTGGCGCGGAAGCCGCCGGCGACGGCTATTTCGGCATGTACCTCTGGGCGATGGGATCGGGCCGACCACGCACCCCGCGCGAGATTCGCGACATGCTGAAAGCGGCGGGATTCTCGACTTCCCGACATGTCCGAACCGCACTGCCGCTGACGACCAAAGCGATTGTCGCGTCGCGTTGACAGTGGCGAGTGTCTAGACTGGTTGACATGTAATAATGTCTAGATAATGTGACACATGCGAAGAAGAGACCCAAGACGGGCCTCTCGCAGCAGGGGAGCGCGGCAATGGACGCGGTCGCGGTAACATTACAGGCACCTGAAAGCCTGTCGTTGCGCGCGCTCGCCCTCAACCCGCTCACCGATGGTGATGTGCTCGTCGAGATCGACTGGAGCGGCATCTCTTCCGGCACCGAGAAATTGCTGTGGACCGGCCGCATGCCGAACTTTCCCGGCATGGGCTATCCGCTCGTGCCGGGCTATGAATCGGTCGGGCGCGTGATCGACGCCGGCATCGACGCGCGCGCGCGGATCGGCGAATGGGTCTTCGTTCCCGGCGCCAATTGCTACCAGGGCGCGCGCGGCTTGTTTGGCGGCACGGCACGCCGGGTCGTCCTGCCCGCGGCGCGGGCGGTACCGGTGCCCGAACGGCTCGGGCGCGATTCGATTCTCACCGCGCTCGCGGCCACCGCTTATCATGCCATTGTCGGCGGGGCTGCACCCGACCTGATCGTCGGCCATGGCATTCTCGGCCGGCTGCTGGCGCGCCTGACCATCGCCTGCGGCGCCCCGGCGCCGACGGTGTGGGAAACCAATGCCGCGCGACGCGACGCCAGCGGCTATGCCGTCATCGATCCGGCGAGCGACGCACGACGCGATTATCGCACGATCTGCGACGCCAGCGGCGCGGCCGACATCATCGACGCCGTCATGCCGTGTCTCGCCAAGGGTGGCGAGCTGGTGCTGGCCGGCTTCTACGATCGCCTGTCCTTTGCTTTCCCGCCCGCCTTCATGCGCGAGGCGCGGCTGCGCATCTCGGCCGAGTTCACGCCGGCCGATACCGCAGCAACCATCGCGCTGATCGACACGGGTACGCTGCGGCTCGACGGGCTGATCAGCCACGCGCGCCCGGCCGCCGAAGCGACCGAAGCCTATCCGCAGGCCTTTACCGATCCCGCGTGCCTGAAAATGGTCCTCGACTGGAGAAACCTATGAGCATGCTCGACCCAGGCCCGCTGCGCGAGGAAGCCAGCCACGAGCCTGATCCCGTGCCGAGCGGTCCGGTGACCAAGGAAACGCAGATCATCGCGATCTACGGCAAGGGCGGTTCGGGCAAGTCGTTCGCGCTCGCCAATCTCAGCTATATGATGGCGCAACAGGGCAAGCGCGTGCTGCTGATCGGCTGCGATCCCAAGTCCGACACCACCAGCCTGTTGTTCGGCGGCAAATCGACCCCGACGATCATCGAGACCTCGTCGCGCAAGAAGCTCGCCGGCGAGGAGATCGGCATCGAGGATGTCTGCTTCCAGCGCGACGGCGTGTTCGCGATGGAGCTGGGCGGGCCCGAGGTCGGCCGCGGTTGCGGCGGGCGCGGCATCATCCATGGTTTCGAGACGCTCGAAAAGCTCGGCTTCCATGAATGGGGCTTCGACTACGTCCTGCTCGATTTCCTCGGCGACGTGGTGTGCGGCGGCTTCGGCCTGCCGATCGCGCGCGACATGTGCCAGAAGGTCATCGTCGTCGGCTCGAACGACCTGCAGTCGCTCTACGTCGCCAATAATGTCTGCAAGGCGGTCGAGTATTTCCGCAAGATGGGCGGCAATGTCGGCGTTGCGGGCATGATCATCAACAAGGACGACGGCAGCGGCGAGGCTGCGGCATTCGCCAAGGCGGTCGGCATTCCGACGCTCTGCGCGATCCCGGCCAATGAGGACATTCGCAAGAAATCCGCCAATTACCAGATCATCGGCAAACCCGGCGGGCAATGGGCGTCGCTGTTCGAGGAACTCGCGATCAACGTCGCCGAGGCACCGCCGCTGCGCCCGACCCCGCTCGACCAGGATGGCCTGCTCGGCCTGTTCAGCGCCGATGTGACCGGCGCCGACTATACGCTGAAACCGGCCAGCCAGGCCGACATGCGCGGTGCGGCCTTCGTGCCCAAGCCCAGCCTCGAAATCGTCTACGACGCGGTCTGAGCGGATGGACCTCCAAACCCCACCGCGTCACGCCGATCGGATCGATCTCGCCACGCCCGTCGAGGGGGGCTGTGCGTCGAAGGACACGATGCGCGACGCGGCGGACAAGGCCGGCAAGAGCGAGGTGCTGGCGCGCTACGCCGCGGATTATCCGCAGGGCCCGCACGATCAGCCGCAATCGATGTGCCCGGCCTTCGGGTCGTTGCGCGTGGGCTTGCGGATGCGGCGCACCGCCACGGTTTTGTCGGGGTCGGCCTGTTGCGTCTACGGGCTGACCTTCACCTCGCATTTCTACGGCGCACGCCGCACCGTCGGCTATGTCCCGTTCAGTTCGGAGACGTTGGTCACCGGCAAGTTGTTCGAGGACATCAAGGAAGCGGTCGAGGGGCTGGCCGATCCGGCGCTCTACGACACCATCGTCGTAACCAATCTGTGCGTGCCGACCGCGTCGGGCGTGCCGCTGCAACTGCTGCCCGATCAGATCAACGGCGTGCGCGTCATCGGCATCGACGTGCCGGGCTTCGGCGTCCCGACGCATGCCGAGGCCAAGGATGTGCTGGCCGGCGCGATGCTCGCTTATGCCCGGCGCGAGGCCGAGGCCGGACCCGTTGCGGCGCCGAAGGATCGCGCCGACCGGCCGACCGTCACGCTGCTCGGTGAAATGTTCCCCGCCGATCCACCCGGTATCGGCTTGATGCTCGAGCCGCTCGGCCTTGCCGCCGGCCCGGTCGTTCCGACCCGTGAATGGCGCGAGCTTTATGCCGCGCTCGACTGTGCCGTGGTCGGCGCGATCCACCCCTTCTACACCGCCAGCGTGCGCGAATTCGAAGCCGCCGGGCGCGGCGTGGTCGGGTCGGCACCGGTCGGTGCCGACGGCACCGCCGCCTGGCTCGACGCGATCGGTGCGGCGTGCGGCATCGCGCAGGACAAGGTCGACGCCTCGAAGAACCGCTTCATCCCGGCGATCCGCGGCGCGCTCGCCGCGCGGCCGATCAAGGGACGGATCACCGTGTCGGGCTATGAAGGCTCGGAACTGCTCGTCGCGCGGCTGTTGATCGAGAGTGGCGCCGACGTGCCCTATGTCGGCACCGCCTGCCCGCGCACGCGCTGGTCCGATGCCGATCGCGCATGGCTCGAGGCCAAGGGCTGCCGCGTGCAATATCGCGCCAGCCTCGAACAGGACATCGCCGCGGTCGAGGAATTCGGCCCCGATCTCGCCATCGGCACCACGCCCGTCGTGCAGCATGCCAAGGCCAAGGCGCTGCCCGCGCTCTATTTCACCAACCTCATCTCGGCGCGCCCGCTGATGGGCCCGGCCGGTGCAGGCTCGCTGGCGATGGTGGTCAACGCTGCCATGGCCAACAAGGATCGCTTCGACCGCATGTCCGCCTTTTTCGACGGCGTCGGCAAGGACGCCACCGCCGGCGTGTGGGAAGAGACGCCTGTCGATCGGCCCGAATTCAAGGCCAAGTTCGCCGCCAAGCGCATCGCCGCCGCCAAGGCCGAGGAGGCGGTGGGGGTATGACGCTGATCCTCGATCACGATCGCGCCGGGGGCTATTGGGGGGCGGTCTACGCCTTTACCGCGATCAAGGGCCTGCAGGTCATCATCGACGGGCCGGTCGGGTGCGAGAATCTGCCGGTTACCTCGGTGCTTCATTATACCGATGCGCTGCCGCCGCACGAATTGCCGATCGTCGTCACCGGGCTGGGTGAGCAGGAACTGGGTCGCGACGGCACCGAGGGCGCCATGAAGCGCGCGTGGCGCACGCTCGACCCCGATCTGCCCGCCGTCGTCGTCACTGGCTCGATCGCCGAGATGATCGGTGGCGGCGTGACGCCCGAAGGCACCAATATCCAGCGCTTCCTACCGCGCACGATCGACGAGGATCAGTGGCAGGCGGCGGATCGCGCGCTGACCTGGCTGTGGACGCAGTTCGGCCCGAAAAAGGTGCCCGCGCCGCGCCCGCTCAAGGACGGGCAGAAGCCGAAGGTCAACATCATCGGGCCGATGTACGGCACCTTCAACATGCCGTCGGACCTCGCCGAGATCCGCCGGCTGATCGAAGGCATCGGCGCCGAGGTCAACATGGCCTTTCCGCTCGGCAGCCATCTCGCCGATGTCCGCAAGCTCGCCGATGCCTCCGTCAATGTTTGCCTGTATCGCGAGTTCGGCCGCGGGCTGTGCGAGACGCTCGAGCGGCCTTATCTCCAGGCGCCGATCGGCCTCGAAAGCACCACGCTGTTCCTGCGCAAGCTCGGCGAACTGACCGGGCTCGACCCCGAGCCGTTCATCGAGCGCGAGAAGCACACCACGATCAAGCCGCTCTGGGATCTGTGGCGTTCGGTGACGCAGGATTTCTTCGGCACCGCCAGCTTCGCGATCGTCGCGACCGAGACCTATACGCGCGGCATCCGCAACTTCCTCGAGGGCGATCTCGGGCTCCCCTGCGCCTTCGCCTTCCAGCGTTCGGCCGGCATCAAGCCCGACAATGACGCCGTGCAGGCCGCGATCCGCGACAACCCGCCACTGGTGATGTTCGGCAGCTTCAACGAGCGCATGTACATGGCCGAGAGCGGCGCGCGCGGCATGTACATCCCGGCCAGTTTCCCCGGCGCCGTCATCCGTCGCCACACCGGCACGCCGTTCATGGGTTATGCCGGCGCGACCTATCTCGTCCAGGAAGTGTGCAACGCGCTGTTCGATGCGCTGTTCCACATCCTCCCGCTCGCCGGTCAGCTCGACAAGGTCGAGCCGACGCCGGCGCGGCATGAGCGTGCGCTTGCCTGGGACGATGCAGCGAAGGACGAATTCGACGCGGTGATCGAGCGCGAGCCGGTGCTCGTGCGCATCTCCGCCGCCAAGCGCATCCGCGACGCCGCTGAGCGTGCCGCGCGCCGCGCCGGCGAGGACTCGATCAGCCGCGAGCGCCTAGCGCTCGCCATTGCCGAGAGCCGCGGCGGATGACCGCGACCAACCTTTCGCCCCGCACGGGGCCACACAAATCCTCGTGGGGGACGATACCCGCAGGATGCCGCCCGGGGGCGCGCTCGCCGCTCTCCCTTTTTCTTCCGGGCAAATTGGAGAAGGAACGATGAGCGACAATCGAGAAAGTATCGGTACCTACCTGACCGAGGCGGAAGCCAAGGAATTCCACAAGATCTTCATGTCGAGCTTCCTGGGGTTCACGGCCGTCGCCGTGGTCGCCCATGTGCTCGTCTGGTTCTGGCGTCCCTGGCTCTGACGCGGGTCACCGCCGACATCTGACGATACGATAACGAGAAGGAACCACATCATGTGGAGAATATGGATGATCTTCGACCCGCGCCGTGCGCTGGTCGCCCTCTTCATCTTCCTGTTCGTGCTGGCACTGCTGATTCACTTCATCCTGCTGAGCACTGACAAGTTCAATTGGCTCGATGGCCCGAGAAAGGCCCCTGCCGCCGTTACGGCTCCGGCTGCAACGACGCCCTGACCGGGCCGATGCCGCCGCACGGGGCATTATCCGTGCGCACTCGGGCGGACGAGGCCGGACGATCGGTCCGGCCTCGTTCCCCGATACCGATCCAACGGCAACGATCTTCGGGGATGCCCCGGGGAACGGAGAGATGCGATGGCGCTGCTGAGCTTCGAAAGAAAATACCGAGTCCGTGGGGGCACGCTGATCGGCGGCGATCTCTTCGATTTCTGGGTCGGCCCCTTTTATGTGGGCTTTTTCGGGGTGACGACCGCGCTGTGCGCGGCGCTCGGCACCGCGCTGATCTTCTATGCCGCCTCGCTGGGCCCGACATGGAATCCCTGGCTGATATCGATTGCGCCGCCCGACATAAGCTACGGGCTGGGTCTGGCGCCGCTGCGTGAAGGCGGCTTCTGGCAGATCATCACCATCTGCGCGATCGGGGCGTTCGTGTCCTGGGCGCTGCGCGAGGTCGAGATCTGCCGCAAGCTCGGCATGGGCTACCACGTCCCCTTCGCCTATGGCTTTGCGATCCTCGCCTATGTCACGCTGGTCGTGGTCAGGCCGATGCTGCTCGGCGCCTGGGGGTTCGGTTTCCCCTACGGGATCTTCAGCCATCTCGATTGGGTGTCGAACACCGGCTACCAATATCTCCACTTCCACTACAACCCGGCGCACATGATCGCGGTGAGCTTCTTCTTCACCACGACGCTCGCGCTGGCGTTGCACGGCGGTCTTATCCTCTCGGCGGTCAACCCGCCCAATGGCGGCGAGGTCAAGACGCCGGAATATGAGGACGCCTTTTTCCGCGACACGATCGGTTATTCGATCGGCACGCTCGGCATCCACCGGCTGGGCCTGTTCCTCGCGCTGAGCGCCGGCTTCTGGAGCGCGGTGTGCATCGTCATCTCGGGTCCGCTGTGGACACGCGGCTGGCCGGAATGGTGGACCTGGTGGCTCAACCTGCCGATCTGGCACTGAGCGAGAGGGGGCGAACATGGCAGGCTATCAGAATATCTTCACCCAGGTACAGCTTCGCGCGATACCTGAAATGGGCCCACCGCTGAAGCCCGGGACCTTCCCGCGCATCGGTCGGGGCAGCTTCTCCTACTGGATGGGCAAGATCGGCAATGCCCAGCTGGGGCCGATCTATCTCGGCCGGCTCGGCATCGCGTCGATCCTGTTCGGCTTTCTCGCGTTCGAGATCACCGGCCTCAACATGCTGGCCAGCGTCAACTGGAGTCCCATCCAGCTCGTTCGCCAATTGCCCTGGCTCGCGCTCGAGCCGCCAGGGCCGCAATGGGGCTTCACGCTGTTCGTGCCGCTCGCCGAAGGCGGTTGGTGGCAGATCGCCGGTTTCTGCATGACGACCTCGGTGCTGTTGTGGTGGGCACGCACCTATGCCCGCGCCCGCGCGCTCGGCATGGGGACGCATGTTTCCTGGGCGTTCGCCTCGGCGATCTGGCTGATGGTGGTGCTCGGCTTCATCCGGCCGATGCTGATGGGCAGCTGGGCGGAAAGCGTGCCGCTCGGCATCTTCCCGCACCTCGACTGGACCGCGGCTTTTTCGATCCGCTACGGCAACCTGTTCTACAACCCGTTCCACTGCCTCTCTATCGCCTTCCTTTACGGATCGACGCTCCTGTTCGCGATGCACGGCGCGACGATCCTCGCGGTCGGGCGGTATGGCGGCGAGCGCGAGCTCGAGCAGATCACCGATCGCGGCACCGCCTCGGAGCGCGCGGCGCTGTTCTGGCGCTGGACGATGGGGTTCAACGCGACGATGGAATCGATCCATCGCTGGGCATGGTGGTTCGCGGTGCTGACGCCGCTGACCGGTGGCATCGGCATCCTGCTGACCGGCACCGTGGTCGACAACTGGTATCTGTGGGCGGTGCAGCACGGCTATGCGCCCGGTTATCCGGGCACCGGCGTGGTCGATCCTTCCACCCTGCCGGGAGGCGTGAAATGAGCGGCTTGGCCAGAAACACCACCCTCGCCATGATCGGCGGGCTTGCCGCGCTGTCGCTCGGCGGCTGCGAGGTCGGCAAGAAGCAGTCGACCCAGACTGGCTATCGCGGCACCGGCATGGAGCAGATCGTCGATCTGAGCCATGTGGCGAAACAGGCGGCGATCCCGGCCCCGGCCTATGAATTGCCGGCCGATGGCGGGCCGACCGCGGCCGCCAGCTACCAGAACGTCAAGGTGCTCGGCGGGGTCAGCAAGGATCGCTTCGATCACGTCATGGCGCAGATCAGCCAGTGGGTCGCCCCGCCGGCCGAGGGGTGCAACTATTGCCACAACCCCGAGAACATGGCCTCGGACGAAAAATATACCAAGGTCGTCGCGCGGCGGATGTTGCAGATGACGCTCAACATCAACGGCAAATGGGCCAGCCACGTCCAGCAGACCGGCGTCACCTGTTACACCTGCCATCGCGGCAATGCGGTGCCGCAATATAAATGGGCGCTCGACCAGGGGACGCCCGACCCGCATTCGATCGTCGGCAACCATCGCGGGCAGAACAGCCCGAACGAAACCGTCGCCTACGCCTCACTGCCTTATGATCCGTTCGACTCCTATCTGCGCGGCACGGCGCAGATCCGCATCGCCGGCAAGACCGCGCTGCACCAGCCCGGCGTGGCGGGCGCGTCGATCAAGGATGCCGAGGCGACCTATGGCCTGATGATGCATCTGTCCAAGGCGCTCGGGGTCAATTGTACCTTCTGCCACAATACCCAGTCGCTGGGTGCCTGGGCGGAAAGCCGGCCGCAGCGGGTGACGGCCTATTACGGCATCCGCATGGTGCGCGATATCAACGACGAGTATATCACCTCGCTTGCCGGCGTTTTCCCCGCCTATCGCAAGGGGCCGCAGGGCGATCCCTACAAGGTGAACTGCCTGACCTGCCACCAGGGGCTCAACAAGCCGCTCGGCGGGGTCAGCATGCTGAAGGACAATCCCGCGCTCAAGCCGATTGCCGTCGTCGCGCCGACCGCGGCGCAGGCGGCGGCCACGGCCACCGTTCAGTCCCAGCTCGCCGCGCCCGCTGCCGCTGCTGATAAACCCCCGGCGCCGGCGGCATCGCCGACGCCGAAGACACCGTAGTCCACGGTGTCGCCGCAGGCGGTCAGCCTGCTCTCAAGCGCGCGATCCCCGGGTCGCGCGCTTCTTTTTTCGCCGATCGGAATGGCGCGATGATCGATCTCACCGGCCGCAGCCACGCGCTGCGCGCCTCGCTTTCGGCGGAAATGCATGTCCGCCGCCTGCCGCGCTTCTCCAGTCCGTGCCGCCTGATGCAACTTGTGACGTTGCTCGGCGAAGGCGGCGCCCAGGCCAGCCGGGCGCATGTCGAGCTGCTGGCGATCGGGTGCGGTGTCGCGCTGCCACCCGGCGCGCGCTACGCCGTGCTCCCGCTCGACGGGGTCGCGCTCGTCTGGGAGGGGCACACCGAATTCGCCAGCTACACCTTCATCCGGGAAGGATCGTTCGGCGCGCCGTTCGATCCGGCGACGTTCGACTCCTGCGCGGCGATCGTTGCCGCGCTCCCCGGCGAGCTGATCCGCGCGACGCAGATCGCGGTCCAGCGCCGCCGCACGCGCGAACCCAGTCGCGCGACGCTCGAAGCGTTGTTCGAGGCATCGGCGCTGATCGCCTGCGACGTGGCCGAGGGGCGTGCCCGCGTCATGTCGGATTTCACGCTCCATGCCGACGGCTTCGGCCGGCTGCTGGTGCTCGACAAGGGTCTGGAGGGGGATGAGACCGCACAACTGATCGTGCGGCTGCAGGAGCTGGGCAATTACCGCAACATGGCGCTGCTCGGCCTGCCGCTTGCGCAGCAATTGACCCCGGAGGTCTCGGGCCTCGAGCGCCAGTTGTCGACGCTGACGCACAAGGTGTCGGAGCGGGCCAGCGATGACGAAGCGATGCTCGACGAGCTGACCTATGTGTCCGCCGAACTCGCCCGACTAATGGCGCAGACGCGCTACCGGATGAGCGCGACGCGCGCCTATGCCCAGCTCAGCATCGAGCGGCTCACCAGCCTCGGCATCAGCGCGGTGCGTGGTTACCAGTCGCTCGGCGATTTTACCGAGCGGCGCCTGGTTCCGGCGGTGCGCACCTGCGATTCCTTCGCTGCGCGGCTCGAGGACCTGTCGCAGCGCGCCGCCTGGACCAGCGAATTGCTGCGCACGCGCATCGACATCGCGCTGGCGCGGCAGAATCGCGATCTGCTTGCCTCGATGGACCGGCGCACCAAGCTGCAACTACGCCTGCAACAAGCGGTCGAGGGATTCTCGGTCGTCGCGATCAGCTATTATCTCGTCGCGCTGATCGGCGACGTGCTCGGCGCGGTACCGGGCTTGCGACACGAAATCGCGATGGCAGCCGCCGTGCCGGTCGTGATTGCAGCGGTGGCGTTCGTGGTGTGGCGGATAAAGCGCGGGGTGAAGGAATAGGCGCCTGCCGCCCGGGTCATACCAAATCCCAGTGAGTATGACTGTCTCAAGCCCCTCCCCTTTAGGGCTACAGCATTCACACATCGTGGTTGCCATGTGGTTTTTGGTCTGATTCGATGTCCTTGAGAGCGGGAGGACATGATGGAGCAGACGCTGGGCCGATTTGGAGATCGGCGCCTGGAAAAAGGGGGGCCTTTCTCCTGGGTCGTTTGTTGGCG
>NZ_JAXOJP010000015.1:0-112308 GCF_036663795.1 Parasphingomonas halimpatiens | reverse complement strand
CCCATCGGCAACATCCCACCTGCCGAAGCCGAAGATCAATATTATGCTGCCGCGGACAACATCGATATGGCAGCGTGACTCACAACCCAACGCCTCCGGCAGACCCGGCGCGGTTCAAACCGCCGCGGCATAGCCAGCCCGGCGCGCTAACGTCTGACTGGCACTGCCGTCGGAGCGCACAGCCGCGCCGAATACGACGACGAGCGTGCGCTCGTGTATTGCGCGTCTGGTCATGACGGATGTCAAACGATGCCATCGAGCACTGAATATGGCATTTCGGTTCGGTAGGTTGATCGAGTTCGAGCAGTGACACCTGCGGCCGGCATTTTCGCCGGGTCTGAACGGCAGCTTTTGAATGCGAGGCGAGCGCCCTGAACGACCGAGGCGCGCGATGCTGATGGTCTGCTTCGTGACGTGCAAACGGCAGTTCCTGTCAAGGGGAGCCATTCGAAGATCGGCGTCGTCGCCGGTGGTCTGCTGCGGGCTGCGGTCGGATCAGACAGCGCAACGGCACCCGATCCCACCGCTGAGGAATAGGTCGGGGCACGCCGGCACCACACGGCCTTTCCGCGCGGAGCTCTCAGCCACCTCTTAACACCGCTCCTGCGGTGCCGGGCCGATCCGTGCCTCGGCGATGGTCGCGCGGGCGCCCGTCCCACCACTGGTCCTGAGCTCGACCGTCACGCGCGGCTTGCCCGCCGCCGCGCCCTTTGGCAGCGCGAAGCCGAAGCGTTTGGCGTCGGCGAGGCCGGCGGCGAACGCCTGTTCGGGGAAGACGCCGACCTGGCCGAGTTCTGCGGTGCGGCCGCTTTGCGTGCGCAGGGAGACGATCAGGGTGGCGTGGTGCAGCAATTGCCAGCCAGTCTTGGCCTTCGTGCGATGTGCGCCCCCGCATCCCGGCCAACGCGCCTTGATCCGGCGCGTCGATGGCCCGAAAGGGAGCAGTATGGCTCTCGTAACCGCCCTGCCCTTTCGTCGCCTGGTCCGCTGGCTCGGCGCGCTGCTGCTCCTGCTCCCCGCCGCCGCGCCGGCAAAGCAGGGCCAGGTCGCCCTCACCTTCGACGACCTGCCAGCGCTGACGATCCTGCACGACCAGCCCTATGTCGATTATCTCAATGCGACGATCCTGCGCAAACTGCGACGACACCATTGGCACGCGACGGGATTCGTGAACGGGGGCAAGATCGACGAGCTGGTGCGCGCGCGACAGATCGCCAACCTGGCGGCGTGGCGCGATGCGGGCATGGAATTGGGCAACCACACATATTCGCACGAATCCCCCAATGCGGTGGGGGCGGCGGCTTATATCGCCGACATCGTGCGCGGCGAGCCGGTCCTGCGCGCGCTGCTGGCACGCCACAAGCGGCGGATCGTCTGGTTCCGCCACCCCTATCTCGAAACCGGATCTCCCACGCCGGTGAAGCGCGAGATCGACGACTGGCTGGCGGCGCAGGGCTATCGTGTCGCACCGGTGACGATCGACGCCGAGGACTGGGAGTTCGCCGAACCCTATGACGACGCGATCGCGCGGCGCGACGTGGCGGCGCAGCGGCATATCAAGGCATCCTATCTCGCCTATAGCGCGACGCGGATCGCCTGGGCACAGCGCAGCGCGCGGCTGCTGTTCGGGCGCGACATCGCGCATGTCATGCTGTTGCACGCCACGCGGCTCAATGCCGATACGCTTGACGACATCGCGCTGTTGCTGCGGCGCGCGGGGCTGCGCCCGGTCAGCCTGGCGACGGCGCTTCGCGACCCGGTTTATCGCGAAGCCGACGATTATGCCGGCAAGGACGGGATCGACTGGCTCGAACGCTGGGCGATCACGCGGCATCGCGACCTGCCCGACAGCGGTGACGAGGACCCGCCGGCCGACATCAAGGCAGCCTATGACCGGGTCGACAACGACCGGCCGTGAGGAAATCGCCCGGATATCCCGCCTTGCCCGTCGCCAAACCGGGTCGTGCGGCATAGAGAGGCGCGCGTTGCTGATTGAGGATATATCGTGCGCTTGTTGCTGCTTACCCTGGTCGCGCTGTTGCTCGCCGCCGCCGCCCCTGCCCCGCCGCGCGAGCCCGCCGTCGTACGGGTCCGGCTGGAAACCTCGGCCGGGGCGATCGTTCTGGCCATCGATACGCGGCATGCGCCGAAGACGGCGGCGAATTTCCTTGCCTATGTGGATGACGAGCGGCTCGACGGGACGCGCTTCTACCGCGCGGCACGGCGCGACGGGCAGCCGGGCAAGGGCTTTATCCAGGGCGGGATCGACACCGACGCGCGGCGCCGGCTCGACCCGGTCGAACTAGAGCCGACCAGCCGGACGGGGCTGCGCCATGTCGTCGGCGCGATCTCGATGGCGCGTTATGCCAGCGAGAATTCGGGGACGTGCAATTTCTCGCTGCTGACTGACCCACGCCCCGACATGGACGCGCGGCCGGGGCGTCCGGGCTATGCCGTGTTCGGGCGCGTGGTCGGCGGGATGGACGTGGTGAAGCGCATCCTGGCGCTGCCGACCAGCCCCGGCGGCGAGGGCGCGTTCAAGGGCGAATTGCTGCTGCGCCCGGTGACGATCGTCCGCGCGGTGCGGCTCGACGGGACGGCGCGGCCGACCGGGCAGGTCAAGGTGTGGAAGCTGCTCAAGGGGGTTTGAATCTCACCAGCCTGCCGTCGCGCGATGCGACGGCCTTCGCCGCGACCCCTAGCCGGCGATCGCAACCAGCTCCGGCATCTTGAGCGCCTCTGCCGCACCCGAATCGCCCTGGGCGGCGGCTTGGCGGAACAGCGCAAGCGAGCGCGGCAGATCCTTGGGAACGCCGTCGCCATCATGATAGGCCCAGGCGAGACACGCAGTGCCGCGCGCACTGCCCGCCGCCATGGCAAGGCGCGCGTAGCGAACACCTTCGGCGGAATTCTTCGCCACACCCTGCCCGGTCATCAACCGCACCGCATAGGTGCCCAGCGCATCGACATTGCCGTCGTCCGCCGCACGCTTTTGCCAGGAGACCCCGGCTGCCTCGTCCTTCGCCATGCCCTGGCCAGCGAACAGGGCGATCGCGTAGTTCTGCTCGGCATCGCCGTCATGCGATTCAGCGGCACGGCGCAGCGCGATTGCACCGGCATTGGCATCCTGCGGCACGCCGATGCCCTGTTGCAGCATGACGCCATAGATGCCTAGCGCGGCCATGTCGCCGGCATCGGCTGCCTGTTTGATCAGTGCGCCGCCACCTTCGGTATCGCGCGGCACGCCGCGACCCTCGAGCATCATCCGGCCGAGCATGCCGATCGCGCTGACGTCGCGTTGCGCCATGGCCTTGCGCAGCCACGATACCGCGAGCGCGTCGTCGCGCGGCACGCCGTTGCCGAAAATATACATGCGGCCGAGCAGCGCCTGGGCGAGCGGAAAGCCCTGCTCGGCGGCCATGCGGGTGTAATGCGCGGCCTTGTCGCGATCGACCGTCGCGCCATGGCCGAGCGCATAGACGACCGTACCCAGTGTCGCCTGCGCGAGCAGCTGACCGTGATCTGCGGCGTCGATGAGGAGCGCGACCTCCGGCGCGAGATCGACCGTGGCGCCGTCCGGGATGCCGGCGATGCGGTAATAGCCGTAGAGCGCCTTTCCATAGGGATCGCCCTGTTCGGCCGCCTTCCTGGCCCAGGCGACGCCGGTCGCGACATCCACCGGACCGCCAACGCCGTCATGAAGCATATAGGCGAATTGCGACTGCGCACCGGCATGGCCCATTTCCGCCGCCTTGCCGAACCAGCGACGGGCCGCGCCGTCGTCGCGCGGCACGTCATTGAAGCCCGTATAATAGACGCGACCGAGGTTGAACGCCGAGACGGAGTCGCCTGCCGCGGCGTCGCGCTCAAGCCGGGCTGCCAATGCGGCGGGCGTCTCCTGGCGATGAATGGTGAAGGTGTAGCTCCGCACGACGCTTTGCGGACCCGATGATGCGGACGACCCGCTGCCAGCGAAGCCGGCGCCCGCGCGCGACGGGGTCGCCGACCCACCGGAGCTCGAACCGGCACTGCGCTCACCGAGCGAGCGCGCAGCGTTGTCGTTGAAGCGTTGTTGCGATGCCTGATTGGCGCGATCGCTCGCCGCGGCGGAAGCGCGCATGTCCGCCATCATGCGTTGGCGGTTGGCCTCGTCATTCGCCTGATTCCAGTCGGCGTGCGCCGAGACGGCAATACCCAGAAGCGCGGCGAACGCCATCGTCCGGCGCAATGTCCGCAAGTTCATGATCCTGTCCCTCGACGCAATGTGTGGCCAATGATCAGAAATGCGATGGCGAAAAGCGCCGAAAGGTCCCGCGCGTACATCATCACGTCTCCGGCCGTCCCGGCGGCGTAGGCCGGCGCAAACCACCGGCCTTGGACATAACAGACCGAATTCCAGCTATTTTCGAGCCATGGCCCGGTACGCCCTAACGCAAACAGGGCGCGGCAGCTTTCGCTGCCACGCCCCGCAAAGCTGTTGGCCGAAACCCGCGCGCTTATTCGGCGGCGACGGTGCCCTTGGCCGGACGCGTGTCGCGGCGCTCGGCGATACGGGCCGACTTGCCGGTACGGCCTCGCAGATAATAGAGCTTGGCACGCCGCACGGCGCCCTTGCGGACGACTTCGATCGACTCGACGTTGGGCGAGTAGAGCGGGAAGACGCGCTCGACGCCCTCACCGAAGCTCATCTTGCGGACGGTGAAGTTGGAGCCCATGCCCTTGTTCGAGCGCGCGATGCACACGCCCTCGTAATTCTGCACGCGGGTGCGCTCGCCTTCGACGACCTTGACGCCGACCTTCAGCGTGTCGCCGGGGCGGAATTCCGGAATCTTCTTGGTCTCGTGGAACTTGGCGATCTGCTCGGCTTCGAGCGTCTGAAGCAGGTTCATATGTCGTCCTCTGACGTTGTTCGCCGCGCGCCAGAGGGCGACCCGACCCGAGCGCCCTCATGACGCTCCCAAAGGTCCGGCCGCCTTAACCGTGTATCGGTCTCGGCCATCGACTTTCGCCAGGCCGCGATCCGCGCATGATCCCCCGATCGCAGCACTTCGGGGATCGTGCGCCCTTCCCACGCAGGTGGTCGGGTGTAGTGCGGATATTCGAGGAGGCCGCTTTCGAAGCTTTCCTCGTCTCCGCTGGAAGGGGCGCCCATTACGCCGGGCAGCAGCCGAATGCAAGCGTCGAGCAGGACGAGCGCCCCCATCTCGCCGCCGGACAGGACATAGTCGCCGATCGACACTTCCTCGACGTCGCGCGCGGCGAAGATGCGTTCGTCGAATCCCTCGAAGCGGCCGCACAGCACGATCGCGCCGGGGCCTGCGGCGAGCGTGCGCACGCGGGCCTGGGTGAGCGGCGCGCCGCGCGGCGTCATGGCGAGGATCGGGCGACCATCGAATACGCTGTCGATCGCGGCGGCGAGCACGTCGACACGCAGCACCATCCCCGCCCCGCCGCCGGCCGGCGTGTCGTCGACGGTGCGGTGCTTGTCCGCCGCGAAGTCACGGATGTTGACCGCGCCAAGCGACCATTTGCCCTCGGCCAGCGCCCGGCCCGCCAGCGACGTGCCGAGCGGGCCGGGGAACATGTCCGGATAGAGGGTGAGGATGGTGGCGGCGAAGGTCATACCGTCCAGTTCTCGACCTTGAGGCCAGGAATGTCGGCAAAATCGGCGAGATTGTCTGTAACGACTGTCAGGCCTTCCGACAGCGCATGGGCAGCGATGAGCCTGTCGTAGCTGGCGCGCCGAAATGGCAACGTCGCATAAGCACGCGCCGCTTTGTGATCGAACGGAAGCACCAGTGCCTCTTCGACGAATGCCTGTAGCTTCTCGAAAGAAGGCGCTCTACCCCGAACCGAGCCATAAGCGACTTCGGCATAGGCGATCGATGACGTCACGATATCGCCCTCCTCACAGGCTGCGAGGCGCCTGCGCAAGGGATCTCCGATTCCCATCACCGCACGAATGATCATATTGCTATCGAAGAGATATTTCACTCTTCACCCACCTCCGGGACGGCGATCAGGTAGCGCGGTTTGAATAGCCGGTCTTCGGGAGCGATCAATGCGAGACCTTCAGCAGAGCCCCAAACCTTGTCGATCGCGAATTTGCGCTTCGCACGTTCGACAGGTTCAATAATATATCTGCCGCGTTCCTCGCGCAGGGTTACTTCAGCGCCAGCTTCGATGGCGAAGCTGCTGGGCAGCCGAACCGCCTTTGAGTTCCCCGATTTAAAGACTTTCGTCGTGACGGGCTTGTCCATCTACCATACTCCGTATATACGCAACGTATATACTAAATGACAAACGCCGGGTCAACGAGCAGGCGCTCGGCATTCCATTCCGGTACCGCGTCGGGGTTCATCGGGATCATGAAGCGTTTGCCGTCGGGACGCTCGATCTCGATCACGTCGCCGGCACCATAATTGTCGATCGCGACGACACGGCCGAGCGGCGCCCCGTCTGTCGAGACGGCGGGGAGATCGAGCAGGTCAGCGTGGTAATATTCGCCTTCCGCGAGCGGCGGGAGGTCGGCACGGGGGACGGTAATCTGGGTGCCGCGCATGGCCTCGGCGGTGTTGCGGTCGCCGATCTCGGCGAAGCGTGCGATCTCGCCGTTCGAGCCGTGGCGCAGCGACTTGAGCGTCAGCTTGCCATCGTTGAAACGCTTATAGGCCTTGAGGTCGTCGGCGAAGACCTTGAGGCGCACCTCGCCGGCCACGCCGTGCGCGCCGATGATGGCGGCGACGACGATCGGTTTTTCAGTCCCGCTCACGGTATCAGGAGAGTTCGGGGGAGGGCTCGTTCCAACCATATCGTTCGGGCAGCGCCCTCCCCTGGCCCCTCCCGCAAGCGGGAGGGGGACTTTTCGTTCAGGCAGCGGCCGGCGGTGTCTCTTCCGAAACGGCCTCGGCAACGGCTTCGGCTTCCGGGGTCGGCGCTTCGGTCGCGGCTTCGATCTCGGCAGCGACCACGGCTACGGCTTCCTCGTTCGAGTCAGCGGCAGGCGCTTCGGCAGCGGGGGCTTCTTCGGCGGCCGGCGCGGCTTCCTCGGCGACGGGAGCTTCATCGGCGACCGGGGCTTCCTCGACGACCGGGGCTTCCTCGACGACCGGGGCTTCCTCGACGACGGGCTCGGGTGCCGGTGCGGCAGCGGCCTCGGCGGCGGCTTCCTCGGCGGCCTTCAGCTTCTCGGCCCGCTCTTCGGCGCGCTCGGTTGCCTTCTCGCCGGGCTTGCCCTTGTTCGGGTTGCTGCGCGCGGCGCGCTCACGCACCCCGAGCACATCGAGGAAGCGCGCGACGCGGTCGGTCGGCTGCGCGCCGACGCTCAGCCAATGCTTGGCGCGCTCGCCGTCGAGCACGATGCGCTTGGCGTCGTCCTTGGCGAGCAGCGGATTGTAGGTGCCGAGCTTCTCGATGAAGCGGCCGTCACGCGGGGACCGCGCATCGGCGACGACGATGCGGTAATAAGGCCGCTTCTTGGAGCCGCCGCGCGACAGGCGAATGGAAATTGCCATTTAACTTCTTCCTTCTTTCTAAACCGGTTATTTTTTCTTGTTGATGAAATTCTGAAATCCTGGCGGCAGATTGGGCATGCCGGGGCCGGTCATGCCGGGCAGATTGCCGGTCATCTTGCCCATTGCCTCGCCGAGATCGGGACCGCCGATCGCATTGCCGAGGCCGCCCATGCCGCCACCGCCCTTGCCGAGCATCGCCATCATGCCCTTGATGCCGCCCATCTTCTTGATGCGCTTCATCGCGCTCGACATTTCAAGGTGCATCTTCATCAGCTTGTTGACGTCCTGCACGGTGGTGCCGGAGCCCTTGGCGATGCGGATCTTGCGCTTGGCGCTGAGGATTTCGGGCTTGGCGCGCTCCTTCGG
The DNA here is from genome assembly GCF_036663795.1 of Parasphingomonas halimpatiens. Lineage (NCBI taxonomy): Bacteria > Pseudomonadati > Pseudomonadota > Alphaproteobacteria > Sphingomonadales > Sphingomonadaceae > Parasphingomonas > Parasphingomonas halimpatiens. The sequence goes on along the minus strand of NZ_JAXOJP010000015.1, from coordinate 104,428 downwards.
GGTCATCGAGCCGATCATCGCGTCCATGCGCAGCAGGATCTTCTCGTCGACCGCACCCGAGGCCATCGCCGCCTGTGCCTTCTTCATGCCGGGGATCATCCCGGCCAGCGCGCCGAGCCCGCCCATGTTGCGCATCTGCTGCAGCTGGCCGCGCAGGTCGTTCATGTCGAACTGCCCCTTGGCGAGGCGCGCCGCCATCTTCTCGGCGTCTTCCTGCTGGATCGACTCCGCGGCGCGCTCGACCAGGCTGACGACGTCGCCCATGCCGAGGATGCGGCCGGCGACACGGCTCGGGTGGAACGCCTCGAGCGCGTCCATCTTCTCGCCGGTGCCGGCGAACTTGATTGGCTTGCCGGTGACGGCGCGCATCGACAGCGCGGCACCGCCGCGTGCATCGCCGTCCATGCGGGTGAGCACGACGCCGGTCAGCGGCACCTGCTCGGAGAAACTCTGCGCGACATTGACGGCGTCCTGGCCGGTGAGCGAATCGACGACGAGCAGGATTTCGGCCGGGGTGGCGATGTCGGCGACAGCGCGCATCTCGTCCATCAGCGCCTGGTCGACATGGAGGCGACCGGCGGTGTCGAGCATCAGGACGTCATAGCCCTGCAGCTTCGCGGCATTGAGCGCGCGGCGGGCAATGTCGACCGGCTGCTGGCCCGGTACGATCGGCAGCGTCGCGACGTCGATCTGCGTGCCGAGCGTGGCGAGCTGCTCCTGCGCGTTGGGGCGATTGACGTCGAGCGACGCCATCAGCACCTTCTTGCGTTCGCGCCCGGCGAGGCGCTTGGCGATCTTGGCGGTGGTGGTGGTCTTGCCCGAGCCCTGCAGGCCGACCATCATGATCACGGCCGGCGGGGTGACGCCCAGATCGAGCTCCGACGCATCGGCGCCGAGCATCTCGACCAGCGCGTCGTTGACGATCTTGACGACCTGCTGACCCGGCGTGATCGAGCGCAGCACATTCTGGCCGACAGCAAGCTCGGTCGCCTTGTCGACGAACTCACGCGCGACCGGCAAGGCGACATCGGCCTCGAGCAGCGCGACGCGCACTTCGCGCATCGCTGCGCGGACATCGGCTTCGGTAAGCGCACCACGACCGCGCAGGCGATCGAAGACGCCGCCAAGCCGGTCGCTCAGACTGTCGAACATCACATCACTCCGTTCCCGACCGCTGCCGCCAGACGCAAACGCAAAACACGCCGGCGGACGAAACCTCGTCGGCCGGCGTCGCCCTTGGGCGGCAGTTTCACGTGTCCTGACGGAAACGATCGCACCGGTCCTTAGTCGAGCACCGCGGAAATGGCAACCCGCGGGCGAGCGCAACCGCCGTTAACCGCCATTGTTCGCGCTGCGGGCGATCGTTTCGCAGGCGCTTAACCCCTTCTATACCGCGCTCGTGGCAAAGACGTCGCTTCGGGACAAGGCGATGGGGCAAAGCCGTGATGGCGAAAGACAGTAGCGACGACACGATCAGCACGAGCTCGCCCGCTCACCGCGACCTGGTCAGCGGGGCGATCAACGTGTCGGCGATCCTGTTGTTCGTCGGTACCGGCAGCTCGGTGCTGTCGACGTCGATCCAGCACTATTTCGCGGGTGGCCAGGGTCCGGACCAGTCGCTGGTTATCGCCCTGCTGCTCAATGTCGCGCTGATCCTGTTCGGCTGGCGCCGCCACCGCGAGCTCGCGCACGAGGTCACGGTGCGCACCGCGGCCGAAGAGCGCGCCCAGCAGCTTGCCTCGAAGGACCCGCTGACCGGCTTCCTCAACCGTCGCAGCCTCGCCGAAGAAGGCGCGGCGATGTTCGTGCGCGCGCAAAGCCGCGGCAAGGCCATGGCGCTGCTGATGCTCGACCTCGATCATTTCAAGACGATCAACGACATGCACGGCCATGCCACCGGCGACGCACTGCTGCGCGAGGTGGCGCTCAAGATCGCCGAGGCGATGCCGTCGGTCGCGCTGACCGCGCGCTTCGGGGGTGACGAATTCGCCTGCGCCTTCCTGTTCGATGCCGAGCATCCCGACACGGTCGAGCGCATCGCGGAGAAGCTGATCAGTCGGATGGCGCAGCCGCTCGCCTGCGACGGGCTGCAACTGCACATCAGCGCATCGATCGGCATCGCGCGCTCGGATTTCGACTGCGGCAGCATCGACGCGCTGATGCGCGCCGCCGATATCGCAATGTATGCGGCCAAGAATGCCGGCCGCAATCGCCTCGCCTGGTTCGATCGCTCGATGGAGCGCGAACTCCAGGCACGCAACGAACTCGAACTTGGCTTGCGCGGCGCGATCCCGCGGACCGAGATCGTGCCCTATTTCGAGCAGCAGATCGACCTGACGACCGGGCGGCTCGGCGGCTTCGAGATGCTCGCGCGGTGGGAACATCCGCAGCGCGGACTGATCGAGCCGGCACAGTTCATCCCGATCGCCGAGGAAACCGGCATCATTTCCGACCTGTCGCTGTCGATCATGCGCCAGGCGTTCCTCGCCGCCAAGGACTGGGACCCGGCGCTGTCGATCTCGGTCAATATCTCGCCGTGGCAGCTCAAGGATGTGTGGCTGGCGCAGAAGATCATCAAGGTGCTGACCGAAACCGGCTTTGCCGCGACGCGACTGGAAATCGAGGTCACCGAGGTGGCGCTGCTCGACAATCTCAGCCTGGTACAATCGATCGTCGGCAGCCTCAAGAACCAGGGCATTCGCCTCGCGCTCGACGATTTCGGTACCGGCTATTCGAGCCTCGCGCACCTGCGCGCGCTGCCCTTCGACCGGATCAAGATCGACAAGAGCTTCGTCATGTCGATCAACGAGAATAGCGAGAGCGCCGCGATCGTCACCGCGATCGCGCGGCTCGGCGAGAGCCTCAACCTGCCGATCACCGCCGAGGGAATCGAAGACCAGGCCATCGAGGAGCGGCTGCGTGCGCTCGGCTGCGCACAGGGCCAGGGCTATCTTTATGGCCGGCCGACCAGCATCACCGCGACCCGGCGGCTGTTGGCGGAACGGCGTTTGCTGCGCCAGCCTGCCACCCGGCCGACGGCGCCGACCGATTTCGGCACGGATCAGCGCCAGGCGGGCTGAGCCGCCGCGCCGTGCGAGGCGTGGACTTCGCTGCCTCCCGACCCTAGATCGCGCGCATGCATGCTCTTTCCGGTCGGCGACATGGCTGACCCCGACATCATCAGCCTGGGCTGCCGCCTAAACATCGCCGAAAGCGAGACGATCCGCACGCTCGTCGCCGGTCGCGACACGGTGGTGATCAACAGTTGCGCGGTGACCAACGCCGCGGTGGGCGAGACGCGCCGCGCGATCCGCCGCGCGCGACGCGCCCGGCCCGAAGCGGAAATCGTCGTGACGGGATGCGCCGCGCAAATCGATCCGACGAGCTTCGCGGCGATGCCCGAGGTCGACCGGGTGATCGGCAATGCCGAAAAGCTGGACCCGGCCGCGTGGTTGTCACCCGAAGCGGTCATGGTCGGCGACATCATGGCGGTGCGACAGACAGCGCCGCATCTCGCCCATGCCTTTGCGGCGCATGCGCGCGCCTTTGTCGAAGTGCAGAATGGCTGCGACCATCGCTGCACCTTCTGCACGATCCCATTCGGGCGCGGCAACAGTCGCTCGGTGCCCGCCGGCGCGGTGATCGCGCGGATCGCATCGCTGGTCGCGGCGGGCCATCGCGAGATCGTGCTGACCGGGGTCGACCTGACGAGCTATGGTCCCGACCTGCCGGGCGCACCGAGCCTGGCGTCGCTGGTCGAACGGATCCTCATCCATGTCCCGGCGCTGGAACGGCTGCGGCTGTCGTCGCTCGATTCGATCGAGATCGACGACCGGCTGTTCGACCTCATCACCGGCGAGGCGCGCGTCATGCCGCACGTCCATCTTTCGCTGCAGGCCGGCGACGACATGATCCTCAAACGGATGAAGCGCCGCCACTCGCGCGCGGAGAGCGTCGCGCTCGTCGCGCGGCTCAAGGCGGCGCGGCCCGACATCGCCGTCGGCGCCGATTTGATCGCCGGCTTCCCGACCGAAACCGCGGCGATGTTCGGCAACAGCCTTGCGCTGATCGACGATTGCGACATCGTCCACGCGCATATCTTCCCTTATTCGCCACGCGCGGGCACGCCCGCCGCGCGCATGCCGCAAATCGAGCCCGAACTGCGCAAGGCGCGCGCGGCGGCACTGCGCGATGCCGCGCAGGAGCGGAAGCGCCGCTGGTTGCGCGGCTTGATCGGCAGCACGCAGGCAGTACTGGTCGAGCGACCGGGCACGCAGGGCCATGCTGGTAATTTTGCGACCGTTCTTTTCCCCGAAACACCCGTCGGCACGATCGCACATATCGCGATTACCGCCTTCAATGACGACCAGCTGATCGGCAAAGCACTCTGATGGCATCCTGGCACGAAAAACTTCTCGGTGGCTTCAAGCGCACCTCCGACCGGCTGGTGGGGAATCTCGCCGGGCTCGGCACCGCGCGGCTCGACGAGGCGACGCTCGACGATATCGAAGAGGCGCTGATCGCGTCGGACCTGGGACCGGAAACCGCGGCACGGATCCGCACGCGGCTCGCCGAGGGCACGTTCGAGCGCGACATGGAGGAGCTCGGCATCCGCCTGATCGTCGCCGAGGAAATCGAGAAGGTGCTGGCAAAGGTCGCGCGGCCGCTCGAAATCTCGGCCTTTCCGCGGCCCCATGTGATCCTGGTGATCGGCGTCAACGGCTCGGGCAAGACGACGACGATCGCCAAGCTGGCGCACTGGCTGAAGGAGCAGGATTACGGCGTGATGCTTGCCGCCGGCGACACCTTCCGCGCCGCCGCGATCGGGCAACTCGCCACATGGGCCGAACGCGCCGGGGTACCGCTGGTCAGCGGCAAGGAAGGCGGCGACGCGGCCGGGATCGTCTATGAGGCGGTGAAGCAGGCCACGGCACAGGGCATCGACGTGCTGATCGTCGACACGGCGGGCCGGCTGCAGAACAAGCGCGAGCTGATGGACGAGCTGGCCAAGATCCGGCGCGTGCTGGGGCGCATCAATCCGGAGTCGCCACACGACGTGGTGCTGGTGCTCGACGCGACGACGGGACAGAATGCGCTGAGCCAGATCGAGGTATTCCGCGACCTTGCCGGGGTGACCGGGCTGGTGATGACGAAGCTCGACGGCACCGCGCGCGGCGGCGTGCTCGTCGCGGCGGCGGAGAAATTCGGTTTACCGATCCACGCCATCGGCATCGGCGAAGGCATGGGCGATTTGCGGCCGTTCGATGCGAACGAGGTTGCGCGGATCATCGCCGGTGTGGAAAGGCCGCGCTGATGGCCAGCAATCCCAACCCCAGCCGCACCAAGGGCAGCCCCGGCTTGCGCATGGCGATCGATTACGCGCCGCTGCTGACCTTCTTCGCGGTAAATTTCTTCGCGCCCGGCGCACAGCTCGAACGACTGCTCGCGGCAACGGCGGCATTCATGGTCGCGAGCGCCATCGCGATGATCGTATCGCGCTGGAAGACCGGGCACATCTCGCCGATGCTGTGGATCAGCGGTGTGCTGGTGCTCGTGTTCGGCGGCCTGACGCTCTATTTCCACGATCTGCGCTTCATCAAGATGAAGCCGACCTTCGTCTATGCGATCTTCGCGCTGACGCTGATCTTCGGGTTGGTGACGGGTCGGCCGCTGCTGCGGCAATTGCTCGAAGCGAGTTATCCGGGCCTGTCGGACAAGGGCTGGCGCCAGTTGACGATCAACTGGGCACTGTTCTTCATCGGCATGGCGGTGCTCAACGAAGTGGTCTGGCGCCATTTCAGCGACAATGTATGGGTCAATTTCAAGGTGTTCGGGGCGATCCCGCTGACGGTGCTGTTTGCACTGGCCAATATCCCGATGCTGATGAAGCACGGTCTCAGCGTCGAAGCACCCTTAGAGGTCCCACCCGAGGGTTGACACTTTCTTTCCTCCCCATGCTTGCATGGGGAGGGGGACCGCGCTTGCGCGGTGGAGGGGGATGCCACGGGTGTAGCGCTCGTGGCCTTTCCCCTCCACCAGCTTCGCTGGTCCTCCGCCCCATCTGCGATGGGGAGGAATGAGGTTAGGCGTCGACGTTCTCGCGTTGCTCCGCCAGCGCCGCATCGTACAGGCGGCCCGCTTCTTCCCAGTTCACCACGTCCCACCATGCCTTGAGATAGGCGGCGCGGTCGTTGCGATAGGTCAGGTAATAAGCGTGCTCCCACACGTCGTTGGCGAGGATCGGCGCGCCCTTGTCCTTGGCATCATCCATCAACGGATTGTCCTGGTTGGGGGTGCTGACTACCTTCAGCTTGCCGTCGCTGTCGGCGATGACCCAGGCCCAGCCAGAGCCGAACTGGCCTGCGCCCTTGGTGTTGAACTCTTCCTTGAGCTTGTCGAGGCCGCCGAACGCCTCGATCGCTTCGGCCAGCGCACCCGATGGCGCGCCACCGCCCGGGGTCATCAGCTTCCAGAAAAAGGCGTGGTTCCAGAAACCGCCGCCATTGTTGCGTACCAGCGGCGGCTGCGAGGAGATCATCGCGAAGATCTCCTCGATGGTCTTGCCGGCGAGCGCGGGATCCTTGTCGACGCCTTCGTTGAGCTTGTCGGTATAGGCCTTGTGGTGCTTGTCATGGTGGAGCTTCATCGTCTCCTCGTTGATGGTCGGCTCAAGTGCGTCATAGGAATAGGGCAAGGGAGGCAGTTCGAACGCCATCACGGGTCTCCTTTTGAGGGTCGGCACAACAACGTGCGAACGGCCGATCGGTTCACCCGTCTTGCAACGCTTCACCGCATCAGGTCGTTTCGTGTGACAAACGATTTGCGCCGGATTATGCAGCGCCCAACGGGACCGTGGGGGTCGCAGGGGAGCAAGAGTGATGGACAAGTTTTTCGGCAATCTGAACGCGGTGCTCGGGGTAGGTTTCCTGCTCGCGGTGGGGCTGATGTTCGCACCCTATTTCGAGCGCGACGTCGCGCTGTCGGCGGCGCAGTGGGTGCACGTGTTCTTCGGCATCCTGTGGATCGGCCTGCTTTATTATTTCAACTTCGTGCAGATCCCGACCATGCCGTCGGTGCCCGCCGAGCTGAAGCCAGGCGTGACCAAATATATCGCGCCCAAGGCATTGTTCTATTTCCGTTGGGGCGCCTTGTTCACCGTGCTGAGCGGCCTGGTACTGGCCTATATGTACGGCGAGCTGCATGAGGCGATGACCCTGCAGCCCAGCGCGCGGCTGATCGGCGTCGGCATGTATCTCGCGCTCGTCATGGCGTTCAACGTCTGGTTCGTGATCTGGCCAAACCAGAAGAAGGCACTCGGGATCGTCGAGGCCGATGCCGACACCAAGGCGAAGTCAGCCAAGACCGCGATGATCTTCTCGCGGGTCAACACCTTGCTGTCGCTGCCGATGTTGCTGTGCATGGTGAGCATGCGTTGACGCTTTTGTTCCTCCCCGCGTCGGGGAGGAACAACATTGCAAGGCGGGATCAGCCCGGCATCAGATCATGCTTGCGCAATGCGTGGCGGAACTGGTCGTAACTGAGCCCCAGGGCCTTGGCCGCGGCGCGCTGGTTGAAGCGCGCATCGGCCAGGGCCTTTTGCAACAGATCACATTCGAACCGCGCGATCGCGGTCTTGAAATCGCTCGGTCCTTCGGGCTCTGCGCGCTCAACCGCCTCCTCGCGATCAACCGGGGCGGCGGGCAAGGCGGCCGGTGCGGTCGCGCTCGCCGGCCGATGCGGCGACTGAAACGGGTCGAATTCGATCGCATCGATCGGCCCCGATTGTTCCCAGCGATAGACGGCGCGCTCGACGACGTTACGCAGTTCGCGGACATTGCCGGGCCAGTCATAGGCCACCAGCGCCTCGGCCGCCGCGCGGCTGAACCCTTCCCAATCATCGCGGCCCATCTCTGCCGCCATGCGCCGCCCGAAATGATCGGCCAGCACCATCACGTCGCCAGGGCGCGCGCGCAGCGGTGGCAGCGTGACCACCTCGAAACTGAGCCGGTCGAGCAAGTCGGCGCGGAACTGGTGACGCGCAACCTTGTCGGGCAAATGCTCGTTGGTCGCAGCCACGATGCGCACATCAACGCGCAGCGGGCGCGACGAACCGATGCGGGTGATCTCGCCATATTCGACCGCGCGCAGCAAACGGTCCTGCGCGGCCATCGAAAGCGTCCCGAGTTCGTCGAGGAACAAGGTGCCGCCATGCGCTTCCTCGAACCGCCCGGTACGTGCCTTAGTCGCGCCGGTGAAGGCACCGGCTTCGTGGCCGAACAGTTCTGCCTCGATCAGCGTCTCGGGCAGAGCGGCGCAATTCATGATCACCAGCGGCTGGTCCCAGCGCGGCGACAGGCGATGAAGCCGCTCGGCAACGAGTTCCTTGCCGGTTCCGCGCTCGCCGATCACCAGCACCGGGCGGTCGAGCGCGGCCGCGCGGCTGGCACGCTCGAGCGCGTCGAGAAACGGACCTGACTCGCCGATGACCTGGGAAGCGCGCTGCATTCCCAACGATTGGCGTAAATTACCAAGCCTTGGCAACGAAAAAGTTGCGCCCCGGACCTACCTTATCGAAGAAAACCCCAGAAATCCGCCATTTGCTGCATTTGGCACGGTCCGTGCTGAGTACCGAACAACGCCGACATGGCGCGACACACAACCAGCACTGACGGAGCCTAACAATGACCTCGACCACCAACCTCTTCGCCCGGACCTTCGCCGCCGCTGCCGCGATGGCGATCAGCGCCGCGCTCGTCGTGGTGGCGGTCGGGCCGATCGCTCCGGCTATCCAGGCCCCCCTCACGCAGGTTGCGTGAGGCCTACCGCCGGGGCGGGAATACCCTTGCCCGCCCCGGCACCCCTCTTCTCTTCCCAACTTCGCCGTATCCTTCAGGAGTATCACCATGGGCATCTTTTCCCGAACCCGCGACATCATCGCCGCCAACTTCACCGACCTGCTCGACAAGGCAGAAGACCCCGCCAAGATGATCCGCATGATCATCCTCGAGATGGAGGAGACATTGGTCGAGGTGCGCGCGTCCGCCGCCCGCACGATCGCGGACCAGAAGGAAATGCGCCGCCACATCGCCAAGCTCGGCGCGCTCCAGGAGAGCTGGACCGAGAAGGCCGAACTGGCGCTGTCCAAGGGCCGCGAGGACCTCGCCAAGGCCGCGCTGGTCGAGCGCCAGAAGGCGGTCGACATGGCCGAGCAGCTCTCGTCCGAGATCACCGTGCTCGACGATGCGCTGAAGGGCGCCGAGGAGGACATCGCCAAGCTGCAGAACAAGCTGCGCGAGGCACGTACCCGCCAGAACTCGATCGTCACCCGGCTCGAAAGCGCGCATAACCGCGTCAAGCTGCGCGAGATGTATGCCGGCCCGAAGATCGCCGATGCCTTCAGCCGCTTCGAGATCATGGAGCGCCGTGTCGATCTCGCCGAGGGCCGCGCCGATGCGCTGGGCCTGGGTCAGCCGACCAAGAGCCTCGAAGAGGAAATTGCCGAGCTGCGCTCGAGCGAGAAGATCGACGCCGAGCTGGCCGCGCTGAAGGCGCGCGTCGGCAGCACCAAGGCCTGACGCGATGGGCGACATGCTCCCCGTCCTGGTCTGTGCCATCCTGTTTATCGGGCTGCCATGGATCATCCTGCACTACGTCACCAAGTGGAAGCAGGCGCCGAAGATCACCAACGAGGACGAGAAACTGCTCGACGAGCTCTACTCTCTCGCCCGTCGCCTGGAGGATCGCCTGGGAACCGTCGAACGGATCATCGCCGCCGACAACCCCGACTGGCGCACCAGCCTTCCGCTCGCCGAACCCAACAACAACGACCTCATCCGGAGGAACTGAAATGTCCGCCAGCCGCACCAAATTCTACCTCGACAAGAAGAACGCCAAGCTGATGGGCGTTTGCGCGGGGATCGCCGATTACACCGGCGTCGACGTCACCTGGGTCCGGGTCGGCACCGTGTTGCTAACCTTCGCCACCAGCGGATGGGTATTGCTCGCTTATTTCATCACCGGCTGGGTTGCCAACAACCAGCCCGCCGGCCTGTACGAAGACGCCGATGATGCCAAATTCTGGCAGGGCGTGCGCACCAACACCCGCCGCTCGACCGCCGAAGTCCGCTCGGCCTTCCGCGACATCGACCGCCGGCTGGCCGACATCGAGATGATGTACACCAGCCGCAACAGCCGCCTCGCCGACGAAATCGACAGCCTGCGCTGAGACGCCGACTGCAACAGGGAAGAAAGCAATGTCGAACCTCGGAATTCTGATCCCGGTCGCGGCGATCACCATCGGCCCGGCGAGCTGGGCCTTCACCACCTGGGTCCGCGCCAAGCACGGCTATCCGCTGAGCGATCGCAAGGGGCGGATGCTGGTGACGCGCGACGGCGACCTGACCGTCAACCGCCAGACCGAATTGCTCAAGAGCGAGAATGATCGCCTGACGGGCCAGGTCTCGCGGCTCGAGGAGCGGATCGCGGTGCTCGAACGCATCGCTACCGACCCGGCCGAGCGCACCTCGCGCGAAATCGAAGCCCTCCGGACCAGGGATTGATCATCATGGAACAGCCCAACGGCTTCGCCATCTTCATGGTTTCCCTCGTCGTGGTCGGCATCCCCGTCATCTTCGGCGTCGGCTATGCAATGCTCAAGACCGTGCTCAAGCACAAAGAGAAGATGGCCAGTGCGCTCAATGCCCAGGCGGCAGAAAAGGCGGCGCAATATGCCGCCCATACCGAACGTCTTGAACAGCGGATGCGGGTGCTGGAGCGCATCGTCACCGACCGAGGCATCGACCTCGCAACCGAAATCGAAACGCTGCGCGACGAACCGCTGCAGCTCAACTGAAGGACTTGTTTGAAATGATCGTGATCTTCGTCGTGCTGGCCGTGATCGCCGCCGTCGGCACCTATCTTACCGAACGCGTCGACCGCCCGCGCCGCCGCCTCGAGCGGATGGCACAGCACCCGGCCGAATAACCCCTCCCCCATCGCTTACGGAGAAGTTCAGATGAACCCGTTCGAAATGGTCGTTGCCATCGTAGTCATCGTCACCATCGGCGGCGTGCTGCGCGCCCGCTACGGTGTCGGCAAGGACTGGCGCGGCAACGATGTCCGCTTCGCCGACGACGCCGGCGCCGCCGAGAATGAAAGGCTGCGTGACGAACTCAAGAGCCTCAAGGAACGGCTCGCCGTTCTCGAACGGCTCGCCACCGACAACAACACGAGCAGCGCACAGCTCGATCGCGAGATCGAGAAGCTGCGCGACCGTAGCTGAACGAAAGGACTGGGATCATGACCGACCCGACCTTCTACATGACGATGGCGAGCGCAGGGCTCGCCGGCCTGGGGATGCTGGTGTTTGCCGGCCTGACCGGATGGCGCGGCTGGCTCTCGCTCAAGGAACAGGAACTGCACGTCGCCGGCGAGATGCACAGCGGCCCGTCGCTCCCCAATGCCAGCGCGCGGATCGAGATCGCCGACCTCAAGGAGCGTATCCGCAAGCTCGAAGCCATCGCCGCCGGGGTGGACCTGTAGGGCCCACCCGGCTAGCGGGCTGGCGATGACCAGCCTTACCGACCTGCAAGAAGAATATGGCTTTCTCGATCCGGACGACCGTTACCGGCTACTGATCGAACTGGGCCGCGACCTCGAACCGATGCCGGAAGCGCTCAAAACCGATGCGACGATGGTCAGGGGCTGCTCCGCATCGGTTTGGGTCTATCCGACTACCCGGGATGACGGCACCTTCCATTTCCTCGCCGATTCCAACGCCGCGATCACCAAGGGTATTATCGCGCTGGTGCTGCTGACGGTGCAGGACAAGACGCCGGTCGCGATCCTGGCCAGCGACATCGACGCGGCGCTGGCGCCGTTCGATCTCAAGAAGCAGCTCAGCTCGAACCGTACGCAGGGCATTCCCAACATGATCGCGCTGATCCGGGAGACCGCCGCACGCTATGCCGACTGAAGCCGATCCCGCGCTGGTCGCGATCTGGGCGCAAGGCTGGGCGTTGACCCGGGAGGTTGCGCCGCCGGTCGCGATACCCGGTGGGTGGCGCATCGAGGTGGGCCTGCCCGATCAACGTCGCCGCTTCGTTTATCCGCATGCCGGCGACGCGGTCGCGGTGCGCGCCAAGGCAATCGACCAACCTTTCGAATTCATCAAGGTCGCCAGCTCGGACGACAAGGTGCGACCGTTGCTCGGCGCGGCTTGGGCGATCGGGCCGCCAGGCTATATGATGACCTCCGCGCCCGTCGATACGGTGCCTTTCGATCATGCGCCCGCCTATCGGATTGTCCTCGAAAGCGTTGTTGATCACGTCACGGTCGCAACGATCCTCTCGGCGGCGGGCGAGCTTGCCGCCACAGGCCGGGTCGGTCTCGTTGGCGACGTCGCGATCTATGATCGTATCCGGGTGCAGGACGCCCATCAGCGGCGCGGCCTCGGACGCGGGTTGATGATGGCGCTTGGCGGCATTGCGAACCGCGCGGGCGTATCGCGCTGGGTGCTGGTCGCGCCGCCCGAGGGTCGTGCTCTCTATGAGACGCTCGGTTGGACCGTGCATGTTCCCTACACGACCGCGTTCATTCCGCCGGTTTGACAGCGTCCAGCCCGAGCGCGTCTGCTACCTCGGCCATGGCAGTCCCTTCGCGGACCAGGATCCATGCGCGCGGCGACGCACCGTCGATTACCGTCACGGCGCCGCGCGGACACACGCCGAGGCAACGTGTCTCGACGATGCCGATCGTCGCCTTGCGATTCCGCTTCACGCCGAGAAACGTGCGCAGTGCCTTGGCGAGCGCTGTCCGCCGCTTCTCACCAAAGCCGCCACCAAGTCGTTTGGAACATTTGCCGCACACCAGGATGGAGCGCTCCCACCCTGCCCTGACGGTCGGGGTCACGCGCCCGGTTTCCAGCTCCGTGCTTCTTCGGCGGTCCTGAGCACGTCATAGGCCGCCTGGATCGCCTGGAACCGCTTCGCAGCCTCGGCATCACCGGGCCGCAAATCGGGATGATGCTCCTTGGCGAGCCGACGCCACGCCACGCGCACCGCGTCGAAATCGGCATCGCTGTCGAGTTCGAGCATTTCCAGCGCGCGCATCTCGTCGCGCGACCGCGTGCCGTCGCCCGGGCCGCCCCAGCTATAATGCTTCGCTTCGGCAAAGCCGTTCGCGGCACGCGTTTCGTTCGCCTCGCGTTCGGCGGCTTCCTCGGCGGTCAGGCCTTCGAAATAATTCCAGCCGCGATTATATTCGCCGGCATGTTCCTGGCAGAAATACCATCGCTCGGGGCTGTTGGGGGATTTGGGTGCCGGGCAATTGCCGGGCTGGTCGCAGCCATGGCGATCGCACATGCGCACCTGCACCGCCTCGCGCGCGCTGCCATAGCCACGCCAGCGGGGAAAGCCCCAGTCTGCGGATCGGGTCGAACGCGTCATCGCGCCCGAGATAGAGACCATGCCGCGCGAAGCAAGCGCGCGATGGCATTTAGGGCAGGAGAAAGCGAACGCGATTGGTACTGCCCCCACAGGCCAACGCACCATTCGGGCGGTAGGTCGATTCGAAACGCGCCCCGCCGATCACCCCGGTTCCCGCCTTGGTGAAGACGAAGGGCGGATAGGCAATTACTGCCCGGGGTGCGAGTACTTTGCCATCCGCTGCGATATCGAACTGAACCTGGGTCCAACCTTCGAACCCCCAGCGCATTGCTTCCATCGGGAAACTGTCGCCACCACCGGCGTGCAGCAGGTGCGGCGGCGAATCGATCAGCGCGCATTGTTTGGCGTCCAGACCGGATTTGTCGAACGTCGCCCGCGCGGCGGCAACATCACCCGTCCGAACTTCGAGCGAGGCAAGCCGCATCAGCGCCGCTGCCCGTAACGGCGACGTCTGCTCCAGCGCGGAATCGCTGGCCACCGCCTCGAGCGCGCCACGCGCCGCGGCCCGATCATGTCGCCCGACCGCGCTGGCGATCGCGAGGCGGATCGCGGCCCGCGCCTCGGGGCTGGCGTTGAAGCGAGCGTCGCCAAGGGCGCGATTCGCCTGATCGACATAGCCATGCCAACCCGAGCGCGAATCATATTCCTCACCCCATAACAGCCGGGCAAAGGCAAGCCGCGCGAGCGGCGGCGCGTCGGCGCCGTCGAGCAATGCGAGACCACGCCGTGCCGCTGCCACAGCCTCCTCGTTCGGCACGACCCGATTGGTCGCGATGGCATATAACAGGGGTACCGGCGCCAGGGTGTTGGCGCCCTTGCCGCTCTCGACGGCGGCGAGCCGGACGCGCAGCTTGGGCAGGATGGCAGCGTCAGATCCGCTCACGTCCATGACTTCCTCGGCGTTGCGGTCGGCCAGCCAGGCGGCAAGACGACCCGCGACATGCGTCGCGACCGAAGGCGCAACGAACGCCGTCGAACAACGCATCTCCACCCGCACACGATAGCGAAAGAAGGACGGCAGGCCCTTGGTCTGTTCCGGTGTCCAGGACCAGTCGCGTACGGCGCGGGCGAATTCCAGCGCCGCCGCGCCGCCGCCTGCCGCATAGATCGGTGCAACGTCGATGACGGCACCGTCGTCGCGAATCGAGAATTGCACGACGGCGGCATCGTCAGGCTTCAAGCCCGCATCGCCGCCACAAGGCGGCGGCAGCATCTGTACACCGGGGTCGAATTCGCCCTTCGGCAACCGCCCGGCACCCGTCATCGCCATATATTCACGCGCCGCATCGGCATTGCCGAGCAGCAAGGCGGCGATCGAATAGTCAGAGCGCGCCGCGACATCGTAGAGATCGGTCTTCGCGGTCAAACCGCCGAGCAATTTCACCGCTTCGCCCGCCTTGACCCGTGCCGCCTTATAGTCGCCGCGGTTGAGCATCAGTCGGCTTTCCGCCGACCGGACGATCGCAATGCTCTTGGCGTCGAACGCGCCGGCCGAGATCACGGCCTCGGCACGCGTCATGTCCGCTACCGCCGCATCGCTATCGACGAACGTGCCGGTCGTCACCGCACCCCGCAGCGCCGCCAGCGTCGCGCTGGGCGCGGTCGTGAGCGAGACCGCCTTGCGATAGGCATCGACGGCGGTGGCATAATCGAGCTGCGACTCGGCGATCTGCCCGATCGTGAACCATGACCAATAACGATCCTCATCGAGGCTGTTGTCGCCGGTCGGCAGCGCGGCCAACCCGGCACGTGCTTCGGCCGCCGCCTCCTCGGGCCGCCCGAGATGGAACAGCGTGCGGCTCTTGCGCAACCGCACCAGCGCGAGAGTGCGTCGCGACACACCGGGCCGCTTTTCGAACGCGAGCCACGCCGCGAGCGCACCGGCATGGTCGCCATCGCTGTCGAGCTTGGTCGCCGCGTCGAAATCCTGCTGCAACGTAGTCGCGGGTCGGGTCTGCGCCGTGACCGGTGCCGCCAGCACCAGCGCCACCCCGGCGACGCATCGTCCAAACCGTTCCATTGCCCGCCCCTAAATCATATGATTGCAGCAACATGCGGTACGGACGGGGAAAATACCAGAGGGCCTGTAAGCCGGGTTCTGTGCCGCCCTTGCGGACGGCGGCGACCATTCCTCTAGGCCGGCATTTGCATGCCGGCTCAAGCAACCAACCCGGGCGACGAGCTGAAACGAAGCCCATATGCCGCCCCTATTCGGTCTTGCTCCCGGTGGGGTTTGCCATGCCGCTTCCGTTACCGGTCGCGCGGTGCGCTCTTGCCGCACCCTTTCACCCTTGCCGCACCCCGAAGGGCGTTGGCGGTCTGCTCTCTGTGGCACTTTCCCTAGGGTCACCCCCGCCGGGCGTTACCCGGCACCGTCGTTTCGCGGAGCCCGGACTTTCCTCGCGGTGCCGAAACACCCCGCGGCCGCCCGGCCCTCTGGTGAGATCCGCTTACGCGTCACCCTGGGGTTTTGGCAACAGCAGTGCGAGCAGGATACAGCGGCACTCGCCGTCAATCGTGCCATCGATCAGCTCGGGGCGGTAGCGGCGCTGGAACGCGACGATCGCGGCGAGCTTGTCGGTGACGTCGTAGCCGAAGCGTTCGAGCGCGACGAGAAAGCCGGCGTCGCTCCAGCCCGGATCCATGAGGTTCTTCGTTGGGCGCGGCAGCGCGAGGCGCACACGGGCAAGCCGGTTCCAGGGAAACAGCTCACCCGGATCCTGCTTGCGCATCGGCGCGATGTCGGAATGGCCGACAACATTGCCGCGGGTAATGCCGTGCCGTTCCTTGATCGCCGACAGCAGTGGCACCAGCGCGTCGATCTGTTCCTCGCTATAGGGGCGATAGCCGAATTCATGGCCGGGATTGACCAGCTCGATGCCGATGCTGGCCGAATTGACGTCCTCGATGCCGCGCCAGCGCGATTTGCCGGCATGCCAGGCGCGCTTCTCCTCGGCGACCAGGCGGTGGATCGTGCCGTCCTCATCGATGAGGTAGTGCGACGACACTTCGGCGACCGGGTCGCACAGACGCTCCAACGCAGCGCCGCCGTCGACCATGCCGGTATAATGCAGCACGATCATCGACACCGGCAGCCTGCGCTCGTTGAAATTGGGCGAGGGCGTCTCGATGATCGTCATGGCCCCCTTCTCGTCCGGCATCGCGCGACAATGGGCGGCGTCGCGACGAAACACAACGCCGACGTGCGTCCAAGCCCCGCTCAGGCGGCCGCCGCGTCCTTGTCGATCACCCCGGTCGGCTCGTACAGGCCGCGATAGGTCGGGCTCGGGCGGAACGCCTCAGTCTGGCCGATCACCGTCTCGCCCGCGCCGAGCACGAGCAGGCCGCCTGGCCGCAGCACCTCGGCAAGCCGCGCAAAGACATGGCGGCGCATCGCCGGGCCAAAATATAGCAGCACGTTACGACACAGGATGACGTCGAAGCGCCCGATCGGCAGCGGGTCGGCGACGAGATTGAGCTGACGGAACTGCACGCGGCGCACCAGCTCTGCGCGCGCGACCCAGTCATCGCCGACCGTCTCGAACCAGCGCATCATGCGCCGTACAGACAGGCCGCGCTGAATCTCGAACTGCGAATAACGCCCGGCCCGGCCACGCGCGATCGAAGCTTCCGAAATATCGGTCGCGATGATCTCGGGAAGCTGGTCGTCGTCGCCCGTCTGCTCGGCGAACAGCATCGCCAGCGACAGAGGCTCCTGACCGGAAGAACAACCCGCCGACCAGATTCGGATACGACGATTGAGGTCGGTGCCACGCAGCGTCGCGACAGCCTGTGCGACGAGGTCCAGCACAGCCGAATCGCGGAAGAACGAGGTTTCCTGGTTGAGCAGCGCATCGACGATCTGATCAGCAACCGCCTTGTCGGGCGCCGCGAGCAGCGCTGCGGCAAGCTGATCGAGCGAATCGAGGCCGCGTTCGCGCAGTACCGGTTTGAGTGCGGTTTCGATGCGCCATTCGCGACCCGCATCGAGCTCCTGCCCGGTACGGGATTCGAGCAGCGACGCGAAGACACTGGCGCCACCGCCGGCGCGCGGACGCGGAACCGGATTCAACATCCTGGCCGCCGGCGCGCCGCGATGAGCTTGCCGATATCGACCGGGGCGAGAATGGCGCTTGCCGCGCCGCTCGCCGCGACCGCGCCGGGCATGCCCCACACGACCGAGCTCGCCTGATCCTGCACCACGACGCTCGCGCCGCGCGCGATCATGCGCTGCGCGCCTTCCGCCCCGTCGCGTCCCATGCCGCTCAGCACCACCCCGAGCGCGCGCGCGCCGTAAACTTCGGCCAGGCTGTCGAACATCGGGTCGACTGAAGGAAGACAACCGCTCCGGACGGGCTCGGTCGAAAGACGGATCGCCGCGCCCTCGCCGCTCGCCACGACGCGGATATGCGCGTCGCCGGGGGCGATCACCACGCGGCCCGGTCGGATCCGCATATGATCGGTCGCGACATCGCACGGGCGGGCCGCGAGCACCGACACTTGCGCCGCAAAATAAGGCATGAAGCTCGCCGGCAAATGCTGGGTGACGAGGATCGGCAACGGAAAGCCGGCGGGAATTTCGCGCAGCAACAGGCTCAGCGCGTGGATCCCCCCGGTCGAAGCGCCGATCGCGACGATGTCGAAGCTGGTCGCGGGGCTCCCGGCGACCGCTGACATGATTGCCACGCCGGTCGGCGCGGCCTCGAACAACCGCGCGAGCTTCTCGCCGATCGCGGCCGAGAAGCCGCCGGTGAATCCGCCCGCCTCGGGCTTGACCAGCGTATCGGCCGCGCCGAGCGCCAAAGCCTCGATCGTCGCAGCGGCACCTTCGCCGCACGACGATGAAACGATCAGGACCTTGGCGCCCGCACCGGCCTCGATCAGATCGGGCAGCGCCGCCAGGCCACTGATGCCGGGCATCTCGATATCGAGGATGATCGCATCGACGCGGTGCTGGCGCAGAAAGCCGAGTGCAGCGTCGGCGTTCGGCTCCGCGCCGGCGACCGCGAATCGGCCGCTGCTTTCGACGGCACGCGCAATGACCGCCCGCGCAACGACCGAGTCATCGACGATGAGGATGCGTGGACTGTCCTGGCGGCTTCGTGCCGGCGCGTCAGCCCTGAGCGAGATCAATGACATGGCGACGCGAGCCGATCAGGCCATTCCGACGATCTGCAACTTGCTTTCCAGCGTCTCGCGATCGAACGGTTTCATGACATATTCGTCGGCGCCGGCCTCGATCGCCGCCCTGATGTGCGCCATGCCGTTCTCGGTCGTGCAGAACACCACCTTCGGTCGGCTGGCGAGTGCGCTCTCACGCAGGGCACGGAGAAAATCCATCCCGCTCATCACGGGCATGTTCCAGTCGAGCAGGACGACGTCGGGTGCCGAGGCGAGGCACGCGTCGAGCGCCTCGCGACCGTCGCCCGCCTCGCTGACCTCGAAATTGAGCGTCTCGAGAATGTGGCGCGCCACCTTGCGGATCACCTTGGAATCGTCGACCACGAGGCACGTCTTCATCGTTCAACATCCTGCTACACGGACTATCGGGCGGGTTTGCCGCAAATGGGTGATGTTCTCGTTAATGGCGGTTGATTATGCCGCGACCGCGACGGCGCCCGGGATGAGCGCACGCAGGTCGATCACGAGCACCGGTTCGCCGTCGCGTTCGACGATCCCGCAGCCGGCGGCACGCCACCCGGCATCGAGCACGATGCCCGACGACAGCGGCGCATGGTCGAACGGTGCGACATCCTCGAGCACGTCGACCAGAATCGCATAATTGTGCCCGTCATGCTGCGTGATGACGGCGCGGGTCGCATGGCTGGCGGCATGGTCGAGGCCCAGCGCAACGCGCGTGTCGATCACCGTGACCACGCGGCTGCGCAACGCGGCAAGGCCATGAATCTGCCGACCGGCACCGGGCACGGGGACGATCGTACCGATATCGACGACCGATTCGACCTGGGCGGAATCGATCGCCACGGCGCGGCCGGCGATCTGGGCGATCAGAAAGAGTCGGGACATTAGCGGCCTCCCGCCGAATGCGCGAGCGCGGCCAGCAAGCCTGGCCGATCGTAGCGATAGATGCTGGCGTCATTCGCCGAAGCGTTGGCGTCGCGACGCAAACGAATGACCGGCGCCGTCGTCGCGGCATCCGACGGCGCGCTATCCATCGTCAACACGACCGCCGCGCTCTCGTTCTTGCGCAACTTTGCCGCCACGCGGTAGCCGGCGCCTTCGAGAACGGGCTTGAGGAACGTCATCATCCAGGCCTGATCCGCACCGTCGATCAGGCAAACCGGCGGCGTCGCGGGCGATCGGTCGGCGCCGTGATGGGCGAACAACCAGTAGAGATCGAGCAGCTCGACCTGCTCGCCATCGAGCGCAACCACGCCGGCAACCGGCCCAGGTTCCGCGGCGGGAACGAGCTCGGTCGGCAGATCGAAGATGTCGAGCGCCTCGCCAATCGCATAGCCGATCTCGCATTCGCCATCGCGCAGGCGCAGCACGGCGACCGCGCCGCGATCCTGCCAGGTGCCCATCGCCACCAGCGGCACGATCCCATTGTCGGTGGTGAGCCGCAGGCGGCCCGCCGAGAAGCGGATGGCGTCGGTCGGAACCAGCTCGATCCGGTCGATGATCGCCAGCGGCACGAGCCGGCGCGCGCCATCGAGATCGACGAACAGCAGCGCCGCCGTCTTGTCCTCGACCTCCGCGACCTCGACTTCTTCGACATTGGCGGTACGCGTGAAGTGCAGGCCGGCAACGGCGGCGATGCCGGCGCAATCGAGCAGCAGCATTGGCAGCCCGCTGTCGGGCAGTGTCTGGCCGGCATAGACGCCCGCCGCCATCACGGCCGGCGCCGCCGGCTTGATGACCAGCTCCTCGGTGTCGAGCACGTCGTCGACCGCCAGCGCATAGCTGCCGCCCGAAATGCTGACGATCGCGAGCATCGGTACGGTATGCGCGTCGCGCTTGAAGCCGAGCACCTTGCCGAGATCGACAAAGGGCAGACGGCGATCGCGCACCGTCGCGGTAGGCGTGTCGCCGAGCATGTCGATGCGGATCGCGTCGCCACCGACGCGCACGATTTCCTCGATCGACTGGCGTGGCAGCGCGAACCGCTGTCCTTCCACGCCGACGCCGATGGTCGAAATGATCGATAATGTCAGGGGTACGTGGATCGCGATGCACAGCCCTTTGCCGGGCGTGTTGAACAGATCGATCCGCCCGCCAATCTGTTCGACATTGGCGCGCACCACGTCCATCCCGACGCCGCGCCCCGAAATCGCGGTGACGACGTCCTTGGTCGACAGGCCGGCCTCGAACACGAGGTCGAGCTTTGCCTTATCGCTCAGCGCGCGAAGCTCGGCCTCGCTGCGCAATCCTTGCGCGGCTACCTTGCGAACGAGCCGGTCGGTATCGATTCCCCGCCCGTCATCGGTGATCTCGATGATGATCTGATTGCCCGACTGACGCGCGGCAATTTCGAGCCGGCCGGCCTCGCGCTTGCCGGCGGCGCGGCGCTCGACCGGCGCCTCGATGCCATGGTCGATCGCGTTGCGGACGATGTGGACCAGCGGATCACGCATCATCTCGATCATCTCGCGATCGAGCTCGACATCGGCACCTTCGATGTGGAGCGTGACGCATTTGCCGACCTCGGCCGCGGTATCGCGGACCATCCGCGGCAGCGCCGAGAACAGCGCGTCGATCTTCTGCATGCGCGTGCGGGTAACGGTGTCGCGCATCTCGGCGACGGTCAGCGACAGCCGTTCGAGCGCAGCTTCGACGCCGGGATCGACATCGTCGTCGCGCAGTCGCCGCGCCAGCTCGTTGCGCGCCAGCACCATGTCCGACATGCCGCTCATCATGCGGTCGAGCAAATCGACGTTGAGCCGCACGCTGCGGCTAGCGTTGCGGGCGGCGGTTCCCTGGCTGGCCGAGAGGGCGGGCGATGGAGCGAGCGGACCCGCGTCCTGACCGCCGCCATTCGCTTCCCCAACATCCTTGTCGAGCGCGGCGATCAACAGATCCTCGCCCGAATCGTCGAGCGCCGTGCCGACGTCGATCGCTTCGACGATCTCGCCGATGCGATCGACGATCGCCAGCACGGCGTTGACGAGTGCGGTATCGGGGGTGCGGCGCCCATCGCGCACGGCGGCGAGCACATCCTCGGCGGCATGGCTGAGGCGGGCGAGGCGCGGCAGGTCGAGAAAACCGCAGCTGCCCTTCACCGTGTGGACGAAGCGGAAGATCGCATCGAGTCGGTCACGGTTTTCCGGCGCCGATTCCCACGCGACGATCTCGCCGGAGAGCGCTTCGAGCGTCTCGCGCGTCTCGGCGATGAATTCCTGTAGCAGATCGTCCATGGTGCCCCGCCAGAGCATCGTCCTGAAAATGGGTACCGGTTTTCAGCGATAACGATGCGACCACAAATGCCCTGCCACGCCGCGCCCGACCGAGATCGGGTGCGATGCATCAGGGCGCAGGTCAAAGCATGGACAACAAAGCGTTAAGGTGGCGTTTAAGCCTTGAAGGTTGCGCCGAACAGCAACACCGGCTCGCCGGCCTCGGAAACCTGCACGGTGCCGCCACCCTCAGCGACCAGCGCATGGACGAGATAGGCCGCCGCCGCCCGTGGCGTGACGACGGCGTCGCCGGTTTCACCGAGCAGCGCCTGCCGCAGTTCCGCATCGAGGATGATGCGCGGGCCTTCGGCCCGCACGACGATCTCGACCTGACCATTTTGATATTCGGCGCCGATGTCGAGTTGCCCGCCGCGAATCAGCGCGTCGCCGGCCAGCAGCGCGAGATTGAGCAGCACCTTGATCCCGCCCTTGGGGAGCGTCGGATCCTCGATCAGCCAGCCGAGATTGACGCGGTGGTTTGCGCCGAACAGCCCCTCGATCGCGGCGCGCGCCTCACGCGTATCGATCGTCTCGCCGAAGCCGCCGGCGGCACCGAACGCGAGACGGAAGAATTTCAGCTTGTTGGCCGAAGCCTTGGCACTTTCGCCAAGCAATTCGAGGCAGCGCTGGCGCATCTCGGGATCATGCTCGTCGGCGAGCAGTTCGAGCCCGTTATTGAGCGCGCCGACCGGGCTGAGCAGGTCGTGGCACAGGCGCGAGCACAGGAGGCTGGCGAAATCGACGGGACTGATGGACATTAAGGACGGGTCTTTCTAATTATCGGCCGCTTCTGACGCAGCGAAGCGCGGCTCGCAACATGCTATGGGCCTTATTTGTCCAGAGCGGCCAGAATTTTCCGCGCCTCAACATTGACCTCTTCATCGCGATCGTCTTCACTCGGTCGCTCGGCCAATCTCCGCAGGTCGTCACGAAGCCGCGCTTGCGCGCTTCGCGGAAGCTCCGGGACCATACCTTTCAGACACACCGACTTGTGACCGCCATCGTCGCCGCGCAGCACAAGTCGGATCGGTTCGACCATCGGCGCGCCCAACGTCACCAGATAATCGATCAGTGGGACGCAGATTGGCCAGTTCGGATCGGCAGTCCATGCTAACAGGTCGTTGAGAATGGGTGCAATCGCGGGATAACCCGCTTCGGCGATCGCCGGCAGCAAATCCAGATCCGATTTGCTCCGCGGAACCAGATGGCGAATTTCCCCGGTCAAAAGCGGAACATGCCAAAAGCCCTTGCTGGTGGCTCCGCTCGATATCATGTTCCAAGTGGTGCCTTCCTCGACTGTGTCGAATATCTCACTGATCACCACGTGCCACGCCGCGACATCTTCGCCCGCGACAATTACCCAGAATCTGCCATCGTCCTCCGCCGCGGCTAGATCGCGTGAAGAGGGCCAGACGTTGCCCGACGGATGCGAGTGCCAATAGCCTATCAGGCGCGGACCGTTCGCCCGCTCGGCACGCTGAGCCGCGAAAAGCGCGGCAGGATCAATTTCAAACTCGGTTTCAGGATGCGTCGCGACATTGTTCGCAACCTGCCAGCCATTTATCCGGTCCGCATCACCGAACAAGAGACCACAAGCTTCCAAGGGAAGAGCGGCAGCAGCTTCAGCGCGAATTCCCGCTAACGCGTCTCTTGAAATTTCCAGCTTCATTCCCATTTCTCTAGCCGAATGACCCGGGGGGTTTCCACTATCGAAGCGCGGATTTCGGACGAGGCCAAGGGCTGGCGTCTGGATCGCGCACTAGCCGACGCCGTGCCGACCATGTCGCGCGAGCGATTGAAGGCGCTGATTTCCTCAGGTGCGGTTAGCGATCCTGCCGGCAACCTCGCCCGCGATCCCGCGCGCAAGATCGATGGCGGTCTGCTGTTCACCATCGTCGTGCCCGAACCGACTCCGGCGCATAACGAAGCGCAGGACATTGCGCTCAACATCGTGTTCGAAGACGAATATCTCATCGTCATCGACAAGCAGGCCGGGCTGGTGGTGCATCCGGCGGCGGGCAATTTCGATGGTACGCTGGTCAACGCGCTACTGCACCATTGTGCGGGTAACCTTTCGGGCATTGGTGGGGTAGCACGGCCGGGTATCGTCCACCGCATCGACAAGGACACGTCAGGCCTGATGGTCGCCGCCAAGACCGACCGTGCGCATGAGGGCCTCGCCCGGCAGTTCGCCGCGCATTCGATCGATCGTCGCTACAAGGCAATCGTCTCGGGCCGGCCGATCCCTTCCGAAGGAAGCGTCGATGCGCCGCTCGCGCGCAACCCGCAGAACCGCAAGAAGATCGCGATCGTCGCCGGCGGCAAGCGCGCGATGACGCATTACAGCACGATCACCCGACTTAAGGATGCGACTTTGGTCGAATGTCGGCTGGAGACCGGCCGGACTCACCAGGTGCGCGTCCACATGGCTTCGCTCGGCCACCCCTTGATTGGCGACCCGGTTTATGGTAGAACAAAACCAGTCCACAAGCCGATTCTCGAAACGATCGGTTTCCGCCGTCAGGCCTTGCACGCCGCGCGGCTGGGGTTCATCCATCCTGTGAAAAGTAACGCTTTGGCGTTCGATAGCGAAATGCCTGCGGACATGCAGGAACTGTTCAGTAGACTCACGGTATAGGTATCGGCGCGGACGTCGCTAGGAAGCGGCAACCGGGCCAAGGAAAGGGAGACACGATCATGGCAAACCGCAGCAACGTCCCCGCGACGATCCCTGCTCTTGGCGGCGAGGCAAGCCTCAACCGCTATCTGTCCGAGATCAAGAAATTTCCGATCCTCGCGCCCGAGCAGGAATATATGCTCGCCAAGCGCTTCGAGGAACATGGCGACACCGATGCGGCAGCGCAGCTGGTGACCTCGCATCTGCGCCTCGTCGCCAAGATAGCGATGGGTTATCGCGGCTATGGTCTTCCCGTGTCCGAGCTGATTTCCGAGGGCAATATCGGGCTGATGCAGGGCGTGAAGAAGTTCGAGGCCGATCGCGGCTTCCGCCTCGCGACCTATGCCATGTGGTGGATCCGCGCCTCGATCCAGGAGTTCATCCTGCGCTCGTGGAGCCTGGTGAAGATGGGCACCACCGCGGCGCAGAAGAAGCTGTTCTTCAACCTGCGCCGGATGAAGTCGAAGCTCGATGCGTTCGAGGACGGCGATCTGAGCCCCGAGCATCTCGCCAAAATCGCGACCGACCTTGGCGTGACCGAGGACGAGGTGACCAGCATGAACCGCCGCATGGCGATGGGCGGCGACACCTCGCTCAACGTGCCGATGCGCGAGGACGGCGAGGGCCAGTGGCAGGATTGGCTGGCCGACGACTCGCCGCTGCAGGACACGGTCGTCGCCGAGGCGCAGGAAGCCGATGTCCGCCACGACATGCTGGTCTCGGCGATGGACGATCTCAACGAGCGCGAGAAGCACATCCTCACCGAGCGCCGCCTGACCGACGACCCCAAGACGCTGGAGGAGTTGAGCCAGGTCTATGGCGTCAGCCGCGAGCGCGTCCGCCAGATCGAGGTCCGCGCCTTCGAGAAGCTGCAAAAGGCGATGATGCGCATTGCCGGCGACCGCCGGATGCTCGTCGCGGCGTAACGCCGACGGCCGCGTCGTCCTGTTCGCGACGGCGCGGCCCGCCGCCCTGCCCGCGCTTGTGGACATGTATGACGCGAGCGCGATACGATGCCCGTCGATGATGGGACCGGAGATCTTGGTGCGGCGCTCGATTGAACTTCCCGGCCGCAAGGTGGCGCGCTGATTTGGCGACGGTAGGATCAATGGCGAGCCCGCCCCGGCGCCGATCGCTTGCCGTGCGCATTGTCCGCGGCGTCCTTGCGTCGTTGCTATGCTTTGTCCTGGGTTCGATCCTGTGGGTCGCGCTCTATCGCTTCATCCCCCCGCCGATCACGCTGACGATGGTAGGTAACGCGATCGAGGGCAACGGCCTTACCAAGAGCTGGATGCCGCTGTCGCGGATCGACCCCGACATGGCGCGCGCCGCCATCGCCGGCGAAGATGCGCGCTTCTGTATCCACCATGGCTTCGATTTCGACGCGATCCAGCAGGCGTTTCAGCGCAATGCGCGCGGCGGACGGATTCGCGGCGGTTCGACGATCAGCCAGCAGACCGCCAAGAACGTCTTCCTGATCCAGGGCGGCGGCTATCCGCGCAAGGCGCTGGAGGCGTGGTTCACCGTGCTGATCGAGACGATCTGGGGCAAGCGACGGATCATGGAAGTCTATCTCAACGTCGCCGAGACGGGCATCGGCACTTACGGCGCCAACGCCGGCGCGATGCGCTATTTCGGACACGACGCCTCCACGCTGTCACCGGCCGAGGCGGGGCGCATCGCCGCGATCCTGCCGCTGCCCAAGAAGCGCGATGCTGTCGATCCACACGGCTTTACCCGCCGTCACGGCAACGCCATTACCCGCTGGGTGGGCGTGATCCGCAACGACGGGCAGGACAGCTGCCTACGCTAGAGAATCGAGCGATAAACCTCGACCGTTCGTGCTGAGCTTGTCGAAGCACTGTTCTTCCTGTCTACGGTCGAAAAGAAGAACAGCCCTTCGACAAGCTCAGGGAGAACGGAAATAATAAGACGATCCCGACTTAACGCGCGGAGCTTTAAACGTCAGTTCTTGGTCGCGCCATCAGCCGCTTTCTGGGCCGAATCGCCGACCTTCTGGGCTCCGTCACCGACCTGCTTCGCAACCTGGGTGACCGCGTCCGTTCGCAGATTGTCGTTCTTGCCCTGATTGAGCAGGAAGTAACCGCCGATAAGCACAGCAAGCAGCAAGACGATGCCAATGAGCACGGCACCACCGCTGCCGCGGCGCTCGATAACGGTGGTGTGCGGGGTTTCGGTGATCTGATCGGCCATGGTGTTTCTCCTCTTGATGAGGAGCGAAAACGAGGCGATCGGCCAGAACGTTCCGTCAGAAGGGCAGCTTGAACCCCGGCGGCAGCGGCAAGCCGCTGGTCATCTTGGCCATTTCGGCGCTCGATGCGGTGTCGGCCTTGCCCTTGGCGTCGTTGAACGCGGCGACGACGAGATCCTCGAGCATCTGCTTCTCGCTGGGCACGAGCAGCGAATCGTCGATCGAAATGCCGATGATCCGGCCCTTGGCTGATGCGGTGACCTTGACCAGACCGCCGCCCGCAGCGCCCTCGACCTCGATCGTGTCGAGACCGGCCTGGGCCTTTTGCAGCTCGTTCTGGACGTTCTGCGCCATGGCCATGATGTCTTCGAGGCCCTTCATGATGCTTTGCTCCTCAGCGAGACCAGACGGTCCCATTCTTCCTTGGGGATTTCGGCGTCGGGGAAAGCCTCGAAGGCCGCCCTTACCACCGGGGTGGCGAGTATCTGCTGCTTGATCGCCTCGGCCCCGGCTTCGAGCCGTTCGCGGATCGTCGGGTCGCCGGGCACCTGTTCGGTGGTGATCCGCCACACGCGATCGGTCAAACGCTTGAGCGTGACGCCGAGTTCGGCGACGAAATCGGCGGGCAGCGGCCGCATTGCGCTCAGCACCAGTTCGCTACCCGACAACCGTACGAGGCTGGCGTGATAGGCGAGACGCGAGGCCAAGGCCTGCTCGGCCGAATTCTCCAGCAGCTCGGCGATTTCGTGAATCGAAGCCGGCAACGGTGCTTCGCCCGGCTTGGCCACGAGTGCCGGCGCCATCGGCGCGGCAGCGGCCGGCATGCCGTTGGCGAGCATCCGCGCCAGCTCGCCCGGGTCGGGCAGCGTCGCCGCGTGAACGATGCGCAGCAGCACCATCTCACATGCCTCGATCGGCATCGCGGCACGGGCGACCTCGTCATGACCCTTGAGCAGCAACTGCCACAGGCGGTGCAGCGCGGCGAAGGACAGCGACGCGGCCCAGCCGGTCAGTGCCTCGCGCTCCTCGGCGGCATGACCCGGATCGGGCGCCGCGCCGAGCTTGATCAGTGTCGTCGCGTGGATCGTCTCGAGCAGCGAGCGCAGCACGCTGAGCGGGTCGACCCCTAGATCATATTGCCGTCGCAGGCCGGCAAGAGAACCCTGCCCGTCGCCCGCCAACAACCGCCCGAGAAGGTCGCGCATCGCGCCGCGATCCGACAGGCCGAGCATCTCGCGCACCGCCATGGCGGTAACGCCGCCGCCCTCGATCCCGGCATGGGCGATCGCCTGGTCGAGGATCGACAGGCCGTCGCGCGCCGAGCCTTCCGCCGCGCGCGCGATCAATGCGAGCGCCTCGGGCTCGGCCGTCACCTGTTCCGCCCCGGACACGCGCGCGAAATGCGCGGCGAGCGTCTCGGCCGAGATGCGGCGCAGGTCGAAGCGCTGGCAGCGCGACAGCACGGTCACCGGGACCTTGTTGACCTCGGTGGTGGCGAACAGGAACTTCACATGCGCCGGCGGTTCCTCGAGCGTCTTCAGCAGCGCGTTGAACGCGTTCTTAGACAGCATGTGGACTTCGTCGATGATGTAGATCTTGAAGCGCGCCGACACCGCCGAATAGCGCGACGCGTCGATGATTTCGCGCACGTCGTCGACGCCGGTATGGCTCGCCGCGTCCATCTCGATGACATCGATATGGCGACCTTCGGTGATCGCGCGGCACGGCTCGCACACCCCGCACGGATCGATCGTCGCGCCGCCATGCCCATCGGCGCCGATGCAGTTGAGCGCCTTGGCGATGAGTCGCGCCGTCGAGGTCTTGCCGACCCCGCGCACGCCGGTGAGCAGAAAGGCATGCGCCAGCCGGCCGCGCTTGATCGCGTTGCCGAGCGTGGTGACCATGGCATCCTGCCCGATCAGCTCGCCAAAGGTCTGCGGGCGATATTTGCGCGCCAGCACGCGATAGGCGTCGCCGCGCGGCGGCTGGGGCGGTTCGCCAAGATCGAAGGAGTCGGACATTGTCACCCTATCTAGGGTGCGTCGGTCGGATTGTCGAAGCCCGTATCGCTTGCCGATCGCAAAGCGCGAGATAGAAGGGAAGGCCGCGAACGCCGCTTGCTCGGGCGCCGCGATATCGGGGATCAGACAATGAAGCGACTTTGCATACTGGCACTGCCGGTCTTCGCTGCCATCTCCAGCCCGGCGAACGCGCAAGCGGTCGATGCCGCACTGCTCGCCAAGGTCGATGCGTTGCCGATCGAACGCATGTGCAGCAAGGACGGCGTCTATCAGTACCGTTTCGGCAGCACCGATTTACCCCCAAGTCTGATATCGATGCCCGGCTTCGATCAGCGCCCTTTGCCAGAAAGCGCCCGGCCGTTCGAACGCGTTGCTCTCAGCGCCACAAAATGGTCGAATCGCTTTTACGGCGCGGACTTCGAGGCGCATTTCGCAAACCAGACCACGGCGCTTTCCGTCATCGACCATCTCGCGAAACGGTTCGAGGCACTCGGCTGGACGGCCAGGCGGCGTGTCGCGGGGAGCGAGATGACAGCCGAGGACATCTCGCTCCTCGACCCCGCGCCAGCGGAGGGCGACGTGCATCTCTATGCGGACGCGGCGAGCATGAAAGCGGACCCACCGATGGGGGTTCGCGCCAATTTCGATCGCCTCGGCACCGCAGTGACCTTCTCATGCGATAATGTCGCCCTGCTCTCGATTCAAATCCATGAGGCGCTGGGAGACCTGCCGCCTGGCACGCCGAAGCCCTTACTCCCTGCAATGCCGCGCCCAGTCGCCCTCAACCCCGCCTTGTGCGCCACGGCGGCAGGGCAAAGCCAAATCGACGGAATCGCAGGCGGCACGCCCGACGCCGCGACCCGCTTCGTCGCCTCGGTGATGGGGTATCACGAACGCATTGTGGTATGGAAATCCGATCGCCTGACCAAGTCCGGGAAAGTTTCCGCCGCGCGCATGGCGGACATCGCGATGTCCGGCCTCACCGCTGGCGGCAACCTCATGCAAGGCCTCACCTCGGCAATGAAGATGCTCGACGACGCTAACCGCTATTCGAGCAAGTTAGCGGCAGGCGACAAGCCAGGCGCGTGCCGCGCGATCGTCACGATGATGGGCAGGCTGGCAACAGTCGAAGCCGCCACGCGACCCCAATGGCACAGCATTGAAGCTGCGCTTGACGCCGAAGCGAAGCGCATCGGCGTCTCGTTCAATTGATGTAATCAGCGCGGTGCGACCATGGGCAAGTCGCACCCATGAACGACCAGGGGTGGGAGCCGGGACGACCCGCGGCGAAATCGTTGCGGCTGCTTCCTTCCGGATCTGACCGGGTTGGCGACGACCACGTCCGCCCGACTCCCGCGCCGCATATGGCGGTGCCGGGCGACGCGATCAAGTCAATGTTGGCGATGTACGCGCATGTTGCGGCACCATGTGCCCTTATGGCCATGATAATAGCGGGTCCGACAGACCTTCTTCCACTTCCAGGCATGGGACTTTGCATAGGCGTGATGGCGGCCGCCATGCCAGCGATCGGCGGTGGCCGGCGTCGCGGTCAACGCGGCCGTAGCAACGAGCGCGGCGGCAACAAAAGCGATGAGTTTCATGGTCCTCTCTCCTGCGAGCAATCCTGGATCAAGTCGCCTCGATGATCGAGGCTACCATGTCGCAATCGAAAGCCAAGCCCCGGCGAGGCTAGCGACCCTGCATGTTGCGGACATCGCCCGGGATGCGGACGGTAAGTCCGTTTAGCGCATCGTCGAGCCAGATCTGGCACGCGAGCCGGCTGGTCCGCGTCGCCCCGGTGGCGAGGTCGAGCATGTCCTCTTCCATCTCGCTGGCCGGGGGCAGGCGTCCGAAATCCTCCGCCGCGACGATGACGTGGCAGGTCGAACAGGCCATCTGCCCCTCGCACGTGCCTTCGAGCGCCTGGCCATCGGCCTGGGCGATGTCGAGCAGTCGATCGCCAGCATTCGCCGTGACCTCGCGGATCGAACCGTCGGTGGCGATGAAACGTACCAGCATCAAGCCGCAAGCCCCTGTATTGCCGTCGCGGCGACGATCAGGTCGATCGCGCGCGCCAGTTCGTCCTCGCCGGTATAACGACCAAAGCCAAGCCGCAGACTCGACCGCGCCGCCGAATCATCGAGCCCGATCGCGCGCAGCACGTGACTCGGACGCCCCGAGCCGCTGGTGCAGGCCGACCCGGCGGAGAAGGCGATATCGCGCAGGTCGGACATCAGGCGCGCGACGTCGAGCTCATCGTGGCGGATGTTGAGATTGCCGCGATAGCGCTGCTCGACCGAACCGTTGATCGTCCAGCCAGGGCCGAGACGCGACACGATGATGTCCCACAACCGCGCGACATGGGCGGCATCCGGATCATGCTGCTCGCGCATCAAGGCCGCCGCCACGCCGAAGCCCGCGCACAGCGCCGGCGAAAGTGTGCCCGAGCGGCCGGCTGTTTCCTGCCCGCCCCCGTGCAGCAGCGGCGCCAGCGTGACGCCGCCTCGCGCCCACAGCGCGCCGATGCCCTTGGGCCCATGAATCTTGTGCGCTGACAACGCGACGAGATCGCAGCCATCGGGCAAGGCGACGCGGCCGATCCCCTGAACGGCATCGCACAGCATCAGCGCGCCGGCCGCATGGGCGAGTTCGGCAAGTTCGGCGATCGGCTGGATGACGCCGATCTCGTTATTGACCAGCATTGCCGCGACCAGCCCGGTGCCGGGGATGATCGCCTGTCGCGCGCGATCCAGATCGACGATGCCGTCGCGCTGCACCGACAGGGTCGTCACCGCGCGGCCGGCGCGACGCTCGGCTTCGACGGTGTCGAGAATAGCGGCGTGTTCGGTGGCGAGCGTGACGATCGGCCCGGTCGTGCCCTTGATCGCCCAGTTGAGCGCCTCGGTCGCGCCGCTGGTGAAGCTCAGCGTTCCCTCGGCGGGCAGCAGCGCGGCGATCTGGTCACGCGCATATTCGACTGCGGCGCGTGCAGCGCGGCCCTCGCGATGCGCCGAGTGCGGATTGGCATGCTGGCGTTCAAGCCAGGGCAGCATCGCGGCCAGCGCTTCAGGCGCGAGCGGGGTCGTCGCCTGATAATCCAGATAGGTCATGCCGCCCGGGCCCGCGCTTCGCGCGCAATCGAGCGCCACGCCGCGATGAAGGCGTCGATCTCGGCGTCGGTGGTCGACGCGCCGAAGCTGACCCGCACCACCTCGCGCAGCGCAGGCTCGACCCAACCCATCGCAGCGAGGACGTGGCTCGGCTTCATGCTCCCCGATGAGCAAGCGCTACCCGCTGACACGGCAATGCCGGCAAGGTCGAGTCTGATGAGCTGCACCGTCGAAGCGACGCCTGGCATGCGGTATGATCCAATCGCCGCGTGACGCGGCGCATCGGCGCCGACCACGACACCGCCCGAACGCTGGATGGCATCGTCGAGCCGCACGCGCAGCGCCGCCCAGCGCGCCAGATCGGGCGCCTTACCAAGCGCGGCGGCATAGCCGAGTACGCCGGGGACATTCTCTGTGCCGGCGCGATAGCCACGCTCCTGCCCGCCGGTCGGTTCGATCGTGGCGAGATCGCGCACCAGCAGCGCGCCGACGCCGGGCGGCCCGCCGCGCTTGTGCGACGACAGCGCGATGAAATCGGCCTGATCGGCAAGCGACTCGTCGGCGCCCGGTGGCATCTGTGCCGCGTCAACCAGCAGCAGCCCACCGGCGGCATGGACGATCGCGGCGATCGCGGCGATCGGCTGGCGCACGCCGGTCTCGCTGTTGGCCCATTGCACCGCGACCAAAGCGCGCGGCTGGTCGCTCAGCAAAGCACCGAGCCGATCGAGGTCGATCACACCCGAATCGAACACCGGAACGACATCGGCACCCGGCGCGGTGCGGATCACCGCATCATGCTCGGTCGCGCCGATCAACCGGCGCGGCAGCGTGGCCCGACCGAGCGCGATGGCCAATGCCTCGCTCGCGCCGCTGGTCAGCAGTGTCTCGCCCGGCCAGCCATAGGCGGCGGCGATCTGCGCGCGCGCCTGTTCGAGCGCGGCGCGCGCCGCGCGCCCCTCGCTGTGCGGCGACGACGGGTTGGCCCAGTGCCGCATGCCCGCGTCGACCGCGGCGATCGCGTGCGGCAGCATCGGCGTCGTCGCGGCATGATCGAGATAGATACGCGTGGCCAAGTCCAAGGTCATCCCGGCAGAATGATTGCGCCGAAGCGCGGCGTGCCTATATAGCGCGCAATTCCGCGGCGTGCGCGCTCCCAATCCATTTTCGTCAGCAGGTCCGATGCCAGAAGTAATTTTCCCCGGCCCCGACGGTCGTCTCGAAGGCCGTTTCGCTCCCGCACCGCGCCCGCGCGCACCGGTTGCGATGATTCTTCATCCGCATCCCTCGTCGGGCGGCACGATGAACAATCGCATCGTCCAGGAACTCTACAAGACCTTCCAGCGCCGCGGCTTTGCAACGCTGCGCTTCAACTTTCGCGGCGTCGGCAAGAGCCAGGGCACGTTCGACAATGGCGTCGGCGAACTGAGCGATGCCGCGAGCGCGCTCGACTGGGTGCAGAGCTTTCACCCCGAGGCCTCGACCACCTGGATCGCCGGCGTCAGCTTCGGCGCGTGGATCGGCATGCAGTTGCTGATGCGCCGGCCCGAGATTCGCGGCTTCATCTCGATTGCCCCGCCGGCCAACATGTATGACTTCACCTTTCTCGCGCCCTGCCCGGCCTCGGGCATCATCATCCAGGGCGAGGCCGACGAGGTCGTGACGCCCGGCGCGACGCAGAAGCTCGTCGACAAGCTGCGCACGCAGAAGCACATCACGATCCATCACGATACGATCCCCAAGGCCAACCACTTTTTCGAGCATGAGATGCCGGAGCTGATGGGCAGCGTGGACAAATATCTGGATATGCGGCTCGATCCCAACTCACCGATCAGGTGAGGCCAGCCGCGCGAGATTGGCGTCTGTAAGCAGCATGACCGGCAGCGACAGCAGTGCCGGTCAACGCTGTCTGCTATACTGGCTGTGCCCGGGGCTTGGCGCGTGCACGAGCTCCGTCACCAAACTTACCCCTTATAGTGTCCAGATCGCGACATTGGCGACCAGCACCACCGTCATCACCAGCATCAGCGTGCCCTTGCGCCGCTCGCCGCGCCTGATCATTGCACCGCCGCCGATCGCACAGGCAAAGGCGGCGATCATCGCGATCGCCAGGATAGCAGGGTTGAGGTCGGTCATGTCTCGAGCTGGCTGAGCGCCGGGCGCTCCCGCTCGGCCGCGGGCTCGTTCGCCAGCACCCTGGCATAGGCCGCGCGATCGACATTCCCACCCGACAGGATGCAGAGCGTGCCCGGCTCGATCGCCACCTTGCCGGCAAGCAGCGCGGCGAGTGCAACCGCGCCGCCCGGTTCCACGACGATCCGCAGCCGCTCGGCCGCCCAGCGCTGCGCCGCCGCGATCTCGGCCTCGCTGACCGCAACGCCGGTAGCATCACGGCGCGACAGCACGTCGAATGTCAGCGGCGAGACACGCGGCGTCTGCAGTGAATCGCAGGCGGTCGGCGGCGGATTGGGGCCGACGGGCTCGATCCACGACGCTTCGAGGCTGCGACGCATATCGTCCCAGCCCTCCGGCTCGACCACGGTGATCGCCGCGTCGGGCAGTGCCAGCGCGATGCCGGCGGCAAGCCCGCCGCCGCCGCACGGCACGACGACGCGAATCGGCTTGCCGAGCCCCGCCGCGGCCATCTGCGACGCCGCCTCGATCCCCGCACTGCCCTGCCCTTCGATCACCCAGGGATCATCGAAGCTCGGCACCAGAGTGGCGCCGCGCGCCTCGGCCAGCGACGCGGCGATCTGTTCGCGGCTTTCGGTCGCGCGGTCATAAGTCACGACTTCGGCCCCTAGCGCGAGCGTCCCCTCGCGCTTGGCCACCGGCGCGTCGGACGGCATGACGATCAGGGCGGGCATGCCGAGCCGCTTCGCCGCCCAGGCGACACCCTGCGCATGATTGCCGGATGAGAAGGCGACGACGCCCTTCGCGCGCATTTCCGGGTCGATCGCGGTCAGCCGATGCCATGCGCCGCGCAATTTAAAGGCACCGATCGGCTGCAGCGACTCCGCCTTGAACGCGACGGGCACTCCTTTGATTTCGCTTACAAATAGCGGCGATGGCGGCAGGATCGCGGCGATCTTGGCAGCCGCGTCGCGTACCCCGGCCCGGGTCGGCTGTCGTAAAATCGTCACGGAACACCTCCTGCCGTCGCTATTCCCTTTACATAGAGGAAAGTCGATCCTATTTCGCCCGTCCGCTGCCCCATGGGACTTCCAACCGCAAGGCAGCTTTTTTCACCGTAGGCGCAAGCCACTTGGAGGTCCCTTGAGTTGCACAAGCATCATAACGCGCTGGGGCTAGCGACGGCCCACACGAACGCAGCTGGCGGCGTTGACATCGCCAGGCAGGGTCCGGTTCAGCCGGTCACCCTCGTTCGACCGCACGCCGCACGGCGCGCGGCCCGTTTCTTCGTGGAGAAGTTTCCGGGTCGCTCGATGTATGCGGTGAAGGCCAACCCTTCGCCCGACCTGCTCCGCATTTTGTGGGACAGCGGGATCACGCATTACGACGTCGCCTCGATTGCCGAGGTACGGCTCGTTGCGCGCACGGTTCCCGGCGCGACCCTGTGCTTCATGCACCCGGTCAAGGCCGAGGAGGCGATCGAGGAAGCCTATTTCACGCATGGCGTGCGCACCTTCAGCCTCGATTCGATCGAGGAACTGGAGAAGATCGTTCGTGCAACGCGTGGGGCGGAAGACCTTACGCTGTGCGTGCGGCTGCGCGTCTCGTCGGAACATAGCAAACTGAGCCTCGCGTCGAAGTTCGGCGCGGCGCCGGGCGAGACCAAGGAACTGCTGTTCCGCACCCGCCAGGCGGCGGATGCGCTCGGCATCTGCTTCCATGTCGGCAGCCAGGCGATGACGCCCGAAGCCTATGCCCAGGCGATGGAGCGCGTGCGCACCGCGATCGTCGAGGCGGCGGTCACGGTCGACGTGATCGACGTCGGCGGCGGATTCCCGTCGAGCTATCCGGGCATGGAACCGCCCCCGCTCGAGCATTATTTCCAGACGATCCACCGCGCGTTCGAAAGCCTGCCGGTGAGCTACTCGTCGGAATTGTGGTGTGAGCCGGGTCGGGCGCTTTGCGCGGAATATTCGTCGATCGTCGTTCGCGTCGAGCGGCGTCGCGGCACCGAACTGTACATCAACGACGGCGCCTATGGCGCGTTGTTCGATGCCGCGCATATCGGCTGGCGTTTCCCGGTGACGTTGCTGCGCGAGCCCGATAGCCGGGCCCGCAACATCGACTTCAGCTTTTACGGCCCGACCTGCGACGACATGGATCACATGGCAGGCCCGTTTGCCCTTCCGGCAGACGTGCAGGCCGGTGACTATATCGAGATCGGCATGCTCGGCGCCTATGGCTGCGCGATGCGCACCGCGTTCAACGGCTTCGGTTCGGACGAGACGGTGATCGTCGACGACGAACCGATGGTGTCGCTCTATGTTGCCGACGAGCGCAAGGTCGCGTCGAACGTCGTCACGCTGTAACTAATGACCAGTATCGCCTTCTTCCTCCCCTTCCGCTTGCGGGAGGGGACGGGGGAGGGACTGTATTCAATCGGAGTGGCAGACCGCCCTCCCCTAACCCCTTCCGCTAGCGGGAGGGGAATGGAGAAGAAATATGACCGAAGCCATCAACGACACGCGCAAGGCCGAGCTGCTCTCGACCACCGTCGAGCATATCGACATCACCAGCTTCGACGCGCGCCCGATCGTCGACGCGATGAAGAAGATGAGCTTCACCAGCCGCGATCTCGGCCGCGCGACCGACATCTACAACCAGATGCTCGCCGACCCCGATTGCTCGATCTTCCTCGTCATCGCCGGCTCGACCTCGGCCGGCGGCTGCATGGACCTCTATGCCGAGCTGCTGCGCAACAACATGATCGACGGCGTGGTCGCGACCGGCGCGTCGATCGTCGACATGGATTTCTTCGAGGGCCTCGGCCACAAGCATTATCAGGCGCTCGAAGTGCCCGATGACGACACGCTGCGCTCGCTGCTGATCGACCGGATCTATGACACGTACATTGACGAAGAGCAGCTGCAGGACTGCGACCATACGATCTACGAGATCGCCAATGGCTTGGAGCCGCGCCCTTATTCGAGCCGCGAGTTCATTCGTGCGATGGGCAAATATCTCGTCGAACATGGCAAGAAGGACAACAGCCTGGTCAAGCTCGCCTATGAGCATGACGTGCCGATCTTCTGCCCGGCGTTCGTCGACAGCTCGGCCGGCTTCGGGCTGGTCAAGCATCAGGTCGACCGCGCCAAGGAAGGCAAGCCGTACATGGTGCTCGACGCGATCGCCGATTTCCGCGAGCTGACCGACATCAAGATCAAGGCCGGCACCACCGGCCTGCTGATGATCGGCGGCGGCGTGCCCAAGAACTTCATCCAGGACACCGTGGTCTGCGCCGAGATCCTCGGCCATGACGATGTCCAGGTGCACAAATATGCCGTGCAGATCACCGTCGCCGACGTGCGCGACGGCGCCTGTTCGTCCTCGACGCTGCAGGAAGCGGCGAGCTGGGGCAAGGTCAACACCGGGATCGAGCAGATGGTCTTTGCCGAGGCCGGCTCGGTGATGCCGCTGCTTGCCAGCGACGCCTACCATCGCGGGCTGTGGAAGAACCGCGTCAAGCGCCGCTGGGGTGCCAGCTTCGACTGAAGTTAAGGTGCGATTGCGATTAACGCTTGCGACGCGCTGAAAATTGACGATGTTCCCCCCGGTTGATTTCCGGGGGGAATATCGTGTTTGGGCTGCTTCGTCTTCTGTTTGGCTTGCCGTGGTGGGCCTATATCCTTGCTTCGCCGGTCATCCTCGCAGCCGGCATTTTCGGCTATTTCAGCGACCAGGATAACGAAGCGGCGAAGATGCTGGCGCGCCATCGGCCGCCGCCCGCTGCCGTCGCGATCGAGCAGTTCGATGCCAAGCGCAATGTCGGCCCGGCCAATGAGATTGTGCTGGTCGGGCAACTCGACATGGCCCGCGCGATGGAACTGACCGAGACGAAAAGCGGCCGCGAGATCCATCACTGGACGGTTGCAGCGGTCTATCCAGCGACGGCCACCGACACCTCGCAGCCGGCGCTCGGCGCAATGGTCAAGGACGGTGCGATCAGCGATCGTGATCTGGCCGCTTTCGTCGTGGGCGATGGCGCGTTCGGCCCGATCATGAAGCTGGACGGGCTGCAGAAGACCGAATTCGCGGCGCAGGAGGCGGTGCGCAAGACGGTCGAGGGCAAGGTCACCATGGCACCCTCGCCGGTGCTGATCGATCCGTTCGACAAGGGCCGCAAGGCCGGGCTCGCGGCGAGCGACGATGGCAAGGTCTTCGCCGGCGTCGTTGCCGCCATCGCTCTGCTGTGCCTCGGCTTCGGCCTGTACCGGCGGTGGATGAAGCGCTCTAGCGAGGAGCCCTACATCTAGGCGGGGATCGTTCAGGGCTGCGCGGCGCCACGACCCTATTTGCGGTTTGGTTGCGCGGTCACAGGCGCCGCGTTATAGCCTCGCGCGTGATGCCGCCGGGGCGCGGCAAACAAAGAAAATCGGGGGCCAATGCCATCTTTGCTGCTGCCTTTGGGCGTACTGCTGACGACCTTCTGGGTCAGTCGCGGTTTCCTCGCACTTCTCCGTCGAACGGGTCTCAACGCCCTGCAACGCCTGCTGCTCGCTCATGCGGCGTCGATCGTGCTGCTTGCGGCGTTCCTGATCTATATCAAGGTTAATGCCATTTTCTCGCCCATCCCCTATGTCCCCGCGCAAATCGCGTGGCTGAGCTTCGACTGGTTGCGCGAGAAATATGCCTCTCCGCAGCCCGTGACCTCGCGCAGTCGGCGACGTAACTCACGCAAGCTGCCGCAGATCGTCATTCCCGAATGGGTCGTGCTGGCAGCGCTGGGCGCGGTCACGATTACGCATGTCACGCTCGGCTGGCTCACCTATCGTTATGATGTTGCTACCTATGACAATATCCTGATCGGCGACCCTTTGCAGAACGTCATCTACGCGGTCGGCAACCCCGAGATGGTCCGCGACAGCGACACAGCGCCCTGGGTCCATGCCCAGGGGGCTCCGCATAGTGCCCAGTGGCTCTACACCAATCCGTTCATGGTGGTGAGCTTCACGCCCGAGCAAACCGCCAAGAACATCGTCTGCAGCAATGTCGACAAAATATCTCACGGCGCGTGCGGACCGACGCTGAGGGTCAACATCGGTGACTATCAGACGGCCGTATTCCATAAACTCGGCTTCCCGACGAGCTATCTGACGACCGACAGCGGCAAGCGGATCTACAGCTATCCCGAGATCGGCCATGATTTCGTACTTGAGCAATTTTCGGTGCGGACGATTCGCGTCTATGCGACCAACGGTGACGAACTGGGTTGGTGGTGGCGCTTTTTCCTCTGGCTGCTTCCCTGACCCCAGAACGTAGACCGACGGTTCGACGTTAGGCGCCTTCCTGCGGAAGGCGCGGACCGCTCCAGACGACCCGTTGCCAAACGCAACGCAATACGGCAGCCTGCTCCGACAATGTGGAGGGGGATAGCCGATCATGACCTACAGCCCGATTTTGCAGCCCGTCGTCGTCCTCATCGCCTGGTCGCTGGTGATGCTCATATGGATGGTGGCGGTGCGCTTGCCCGCGATGAAGAAAGCCGGCATCGACCTCGGCAAGGTCGTCGGGGGGCGACCCGGCGGGCTCGACGGTGTCGTCGACGAAAAGGCGCAGTGGCCTGCGCATAACTATATCCACCTGATGGAACAGCCGACGCTGTTTTACGCCGTGGCACTGGTGTTGGCGATCATCGGCCTGGGGGGCGGTCTCAACGCCACCATCGCCTGGGGTTATGTCGGCCTGCGCATCGTCCACAGCCTGATCCAGGCGACGTACAACAAGGTCAGCATTCGCTTCCTGGTGTTCGCGCTTTCGACCCTCTGCCTGGTGGCGCTGACGCTACACGCCGCGATGGCGGTGTTCGGCTGGCATCATTAAGGAAACAACCGCGCCACCGCGCGATCGAGCATGACGAGCTGCCACAGCGTCCGGCCGTGCTCGGCGCGGCCGGCGCGGTGGTCGGCGGCGAGCGTCGCGATCGTTCCAGGATCGAACCAGCCGGTGTTACCCAAGGTGCGCGACGTCGCAAGGCGCGCGGCTTCATCGGCGAGCGGGCCGCGAAACCATGCACTCACCGGCGTGACGAAGCCCATTTTCGGCCGGTAGAGAATGTCACGCGGCAGATAGCGCTCCATCGTCTTCTTGAGCAGCCATTTGCCCTCCCCGCGTCGCAGCCGGAAATGGTCGGGCAAGGTGGCGGCGAATTCGACCAGCCGGTGGTCGAGTAGCGGCTCGCGGGCTTCGAGTCCGACCGCCATGCTGGTGCGATCCGACTTGGTCAGGATGTCGCCCGGCAGCCAATGCTGGAAGTCGGCATATTGCGCGCGATCGAGCGCGTCGCGCGCCGGCGCATGGCGCATCGACCGGACATAGCGATCCTCGGCGCGGTGCCCGGCAATGGCGCGCTTCGCCGTATCGCTGAACAGCGCCGCGCGGAGCGTGGGGGTAGTCACACCGACCGCGCGGGCATAAGCCTCTGCGCCATCGTCCGCGAGGGCAAGCAAGGTCGTCTTTGCACGCAAGGGGCGCGGTGCCCAATCGGCCTTGGGATACCAGCGACCCAATGTGCCGAACACGCGCCCGCGGACATCGCTCGGGAGCAGCGCGCGAATGCGCTCTTCTGCGGCCTGGAACTTGTAGCGTCGATACCCCGCAAAGGCTTCGTCGGCGCCGTCGCCCGACAAGGCCACGGTAACCTGTTCGCGCGCCAACTGGCTGACGCGATAGGTCGCCAGCGCCGAGGCATCGGCAAAGGGCTCGTCGAACGCCGCGACCAGCGTGTCGATCAGCGAGAAATCGTCCGCCGCGACGACGCGTTCGCGGTGATCGGTGGCAAAGCGCGACGCGACGATCTCGGCATAGCGGCGCTCGTCATGCCCGGTCTCGTCGAAGCCGATCGTGCAGGTCTTCACCGCTTGCTTCGAGGCCTCGGCCATCAATGCGACAACCGCCGAGCTATCGACACCGCCGGACAGGAAGGCCCCGAGCGGCACGTCCGACACCATTCGCGACGTCACCGCGTCGCGCAACAATGTGAGCAATTGCTCTTCCAGCGCCTTGGCCGACCCGGTCGCGCGG
This sequence comes from Parasphingomonas halimpatiens, assembly GCF_036663795.1. NCBI lineage: Bacteria > Pseudomonadati > Pseudomonadota > Alphaproteobacteria > Sphingomonadales > Sphingomonadaceae > Parasphingomonas > Parasphingomonas halimpatiens. The sequence continues at coordinate 63,339 of NZ_JAXOJP010000015.1, read as the reverse complement.
CGCGAGAAGTCGATGTCCCACCAGCGCGATGGCACGGCCAGCGGCTTGCCACGCTCGATCAGCAGGGCATGACCGGCGGGCAATTTTCTCACGCCGGCGACAAGGCAGGTGTCGTCGGGGACATAGCCGAAGGCGAGATAGTCCTCGACGGCGCGGAGGTCGGGCGTACGACGCAGCAAGGGGTGCGCGAGCAGCCCCTTGAGTTCCGACGCGAAGGCGATGGCGCCGTCCGACAGTTCGACATAGTGGATCGGTTTGGTGCCCATCCGGTCACGCGCAAGGAACAGGCTCTGGCGGCGAGAGTCGTGCAGGGCGAAGGCGAACATGCCGTTGAGCCGGTCGAGCATCGCCGGCCCCCATGCCGCCCAGCCATGCAGCAGCACCTCCGTATCCCCGGCGGTGACGAAATGCGCGCCCATCGCGCTCAACTCGGCGCGCAGCTCGCGAAAATTATAGATTTCGCCATTGTAGACGACGGTCAACGCCCCGTCGCTGGTTGTCATCGGCTGCGGCGAGCCGGCAACGTCGATGATCGACAGCCGGCGATGGCCCAACCCTACCCCCGGCGCGGTCCATACGCCCGACCCATCGGGGCCACGATGGGCCTGGACGTCGGTCATCGCGACGATGCGCGACGGATCGACCGGTTTCGGTGTGGCGGGGTAGAAGATCCCGGCGATACCGCACATCAGCGCCGCCCGGACGCGGCGTCGGCAATGCGCGCGACGGGTCCCGCTGCGGCGAGGAAGCGAGTCATCGCCGCGCGTGGATCGCGCCCCGGGGTCGATTCGACCGAAAGGTGGACGGCAACGGCGCGCTGATCGCCGCCGAACAGCCTGGTCTTGAGCGTTTCGAGTTTCACACTTGTATCGCTTCGGGTCACGGTCTCGCCGAGGCGATACCATGTCGCGATCTGCCGCTCCACCCGCCCCGGCGCGGTCACGCGGATGACGCTGCCGCCGGCCAGCTCGGGCAGATCCTCGACCCGGACCCAGCGGTCGTCCTGACGCAGCGCACCGACGCCGAACGACACCAGCTCCTTGCCCTCATGCTGGCTGCCATAGACCGCGATGGCGAGGTCGACGGGATCGCCCTGCCCGTCGGCATAGCGCCCGATCAGATAATGGTCGGCGCCGGGATAATAAGGCGACCATGGTGCGCGCTCGCTCATCGCGACGCGGTGCCAGCCCGGCACCTCGGGCAAGGTGACGTGGTCGGGAAGGACCATAGCGCGACCCGCAATTGCTGCCGACCAGGCCGGAAAGATCGCGGCGGCGGTCAACACCAGCATCGCCGCGATCAGAACATCGCAATGCCGGGCGACCGGGCGCTGCAGGCGCGAGACGTCGATCACGGGCGCGTCGGGTGCGCGATCGAACCAGCGCCAGCCGATCGCAAGCACCGCCGCCATCACCAGGCCGAAAAAGACCCAGCCATAGACGATATGGTCCATGCCGGTGGCGCGCTCGACCGAGGTAAGGTGGGCGGCGTAGATCGTGCCGAAGGCGCGCAGGCCATTGGCAACGACGGGCACGACCAGTGCGGCGACCATAAACAGCGCGCGCCGGCGCCACGACACGAAACAGACATGCGCGACAAGCGTGCCATAGGCGACCATCGCGATGACGAACTTGGCGCCGGAACAGGCCTCGGCGACCTCGAAATAGCCATTGGGAATGGTGATCAAGACGCCATCGACCTGCGCCGGCACCCCGAACAGATGGAGCAACGGCATCGTCATCGCGACCGTGACGGTCTGCAACGGCCCCTCGATCCCCTCGCCGAACGGGACGAGAAAGAAGGCATAAGCGAGCGGGAAGAGCAGCGCGCGCGCGACGTTCGGCCCGAGGATCGTTACCACCGCGCCCTGCAGCATCATGACGAGCCCGAGATGCCGGGCCAGCGCAACGCCGCCGGCGTCACCCAATAGCCATCCGAACCCGCCTGCGCCGACCAGCAGCAAACCGGGCCACCACCCGACCGGCGCGACCTGCGCCAGTTCAACGCGGCGCTGCCACACCAGCCAGGCGATCACGGGCGCGATGAAGAGGCAGTGGCCGAAAGTGGTACTCGTCCACCAGATCGTCGCAAGCGCCTGCGCGTCGGCGCGGAACAGGGCGGTGAGGAGCAGCGCGGCACGCAGCAGGATGGCCGCATGCTTTCGCCAGCGGGCGTCGAACCCGCCCGCTTTGGTCCCGGCCGCGAATTCGGCCGCCGGGACGGCCATCGTCATGCAGCGCTGCGCCGCGGCGGCGCCTTGATGCTGATGCCGAGCAGCGCATCGAGTGGGGCAAGACACGCCTCCCAGTCGTAGCGCGCCTTGACGCGTGCACGCGCTTCTTCGCCGAGTGCCGCGGCGGCGGCGGGATCGGCCAGCAAGGCCATCACTTCCTCCGAAATCTCGCCGACGGTCTCGCCGACGCGAATCGTCCCGTCATGATCTATGCCTTCGGCGGCAGCGCGCGACGCAACCACCGGCCGCGCCATCGCCATCGCCTCGAGCACCTTGTTCTGAACGCCGCGCGCGAGCTTGAGCGGTGCTACCACGACCGAGGCAGCGCTCAGCCAGCCGCGCACGTCCGCGACCGCGCCGGTAACCATGACACCGGGCTGCCGCGCGAGCGCCTTGACCGCCTCGGTCGGATTACGCCCGACGATCGCGAAGCGCGCATCGGGATAGCGCACCCGGATGTGCGGCAGGATCGTCTCGACGAACCAGGTCACCCCTTCAATATTGGGGCGATAATCCATCTGGCCGGTGAATACGATCAGCCGTCCGGTCGAATCGATCCGCTTGAAGCTCGCGACGGGATCGAAAAACTCGGTGTCGATACCATTCTCGACGACATGGACGCGCGGCAGTCCGGTGCGCTCCCGAAACAACCTTGCCTCGGCCTCGCTGACGAACAGGCTGGCATGGGCACGTTGCGCGATGGCCTTTTCGTGCGCGAACAGCAGCTTCGCCTCGCGGTTCATGAACCACGCCATCGGGCCTGACGTCTTTTTTGCGTAATCGGCGAACTTGGCCGAATCCATATCGACGAAATCCATGATGACGCGCTGGCGCGGCCGCGCCGGGAGATATTGCGCCATCTGACTGGAAAAGACGTAGATCGTGTCGATCGAATGCCGGGCGAGGATGTTCTCGACCGCCTCGCGCAGGGGCTTGTTGTCGAAGGCCGTAAGCGACACCGGTTTGCGACCGAGCAACGCCTGCATCGCGGCGACGGCACGCGGTTTAGAGCGCCAGACGATCGAGCGGTTGCCGGTGAACTTGGCCAGCCCGGATTTCTGCTTCATGTCGCGGCTGTCGTCGGCGAACGCGATCAGATGCACCCGCCGGCGGGCCGACAGATATTTCAGGATGTTGAAGCCGCGGATCTTGTCGCCGCGATCGGGCGGGAAAGGCACGCGATGCGCCAGGAAAAGGATGTCGCCCATCAGCCAAGTCCCCTGGAGATCATCGGACCAATCCGGTTGGCAGCCCATAACGGAAGCCGCTTCCACGCCGCGACCTTCAGTCGATAACGCGGGTTCAACGGATTGATGTCGCGCGGCGTGCCCCCCGCCGCTGCGCGCCGATGATACACGAGCGGCGCCGGATCGAAACCCCAGTTCTTCTTGAACGCGGCCGCGCCGGTACCGTTCTTCGAGCGACCGAAATCGAAGTGTTTGCAGCCGCGCGCACGGGCATGCGCCATCAAGGCAAAGTACATGCGATCGTTGGCGCGCAACGCCCGCGCCGCTTGGGTGCCGCCACCCCAATAGGGGTAGACAATGTCGTTGAAATAAAGGCTCAGAACGCTCGCCACCGGCGTGGCACCGTTGAAGACCGTAAGAATATCCGCATCGTCGCCAAAGGCGCGCAGGACTTCGACGAACAACCTGGCCGGGAAGACGGGTGTGCCGAGATTGCGGACGGATTCGGCATAGACGCGATAATGGTGGCGCGCATGCTGCCGGTCGTTGCCGACCGACACGGTAAGATCGCCGGCAAGCGCCTTGCGGACCTCGGCGCGTTGCTTTCGCGGAATGGCGAGCAACTCGGCCTCGTCATCGTCGGCAATTGCCCGGATGAAGCCGACATAGGTCGTGTCATCGACCACCCACCCCTCGCCGGCCACCGGCCCCCCACGAAGGTCGAGCGTGGGGCAGCGCAGGCGTTCGGCCAGTGCCCATGCCGCCGACCCGAGCGACGCGACCGCCGCCGCGTCGGCAGCGAGGATGCCGCCGCCGACCGCGAAACCGGTCGAGACGAGCGCGCGGCCGAACAGCGGCGAGAGCGTCGCGGTAAGCGGCAGGACGCCGGCCAGCGTGCCGTCGGCGCGCTCCGCCAGGAGCATGTGCGCGGTCTGGCCGCAGCCACGTTCGACGGCGAGACTCCAGCCGGTCAGATGGAAGGGCGTCGCGTCGCGATGCGCGCGCACAAAGGCGTCGATCCGCGCACACTCCGCCGCATCGCCGAGATCGGCCGAGCGTACCCCGAGCGGGGTCGAGACGAGCGGCATGGTCATGCGAGCGCCGCGCGTTCCGTCGCGACGACGGCATCCATGCGACCCCAGTCGTGTCGGCCGATCAGCGTGCGCAACTTGCCTGCCATCGCGCCAAGCCGGCTGTAATGACGTAGCCTGGAACGTGCCGGCGCGTTCGCGACGCGTGGCTGATCGGGGTCGATCTCCCAGGGGTGGAAATAGAAGATCGCGGCATGCCCCTCGCCCGTCACCTGGCGGATCGCAAAATGGGTCAGCGCCGCCGGCAACAAGCGGAAAAACCCGCCGCCGGTGGCCAACGTGCGCCCGGCGACATTGGCGACCGTCACCGGCAGTTCGATAAGATCGGCATCGGCAAGCGGCCGAAACGCGAAACGCGGCGCCTCGGGCCAGCCATAATGATCATGACGGACCGGGGCGACGCTCGACGAATAGCCATAGCCTTGCTCGGCAAGCACCTGGTGCGCCCATGGCGTCCGCTGGTCGATCGAGAAACTGGGCGCACGGTAGCCGCTCACCGACACGCCGCCGGCATCCTGCAATGTCTCGCGTGTCCGGGCGAGATCGGCGGCGAAGCTGCGCGCGTCCATGGTGAAGACGCGCCGATGGTCCCAGCCGTGGCTGGCAAGCTCATGCCCCTGCTCGACGATCCGGCGGATCAGCGCGGGATAGCGTTGCGCCACCCAGCCGAGCGTGAAGAAGGTCGCCTTGACGCCGCTCTCGGCAAACAAAGCGAGCACGGCATCGGTATTGCGCTCGACCCGCGAACTGAGCGAATCCCAGTCGTCGCGATCGATCACCTTCTCGAAGGCGCCGACCTGGAACCAGTCCTCGACATCGACGGAGAGCGCATGGCGCATGGCGCGGCCTTGCCTCAGCCCGTCACGCGCCGCAGCGCGGCGGCATCCGGGCGCTGATCGCCCTCGATCCAATCGATCATCAGGGTCAGCACACGGCGCAACGCGGCATCCTGTTCGTCGACGCGCGCCTCCAGCGCAGCCAATCGCGCCGTGGCATCGTGAACAGCCGGCGCGACGTCCGAAACCGTCGCAACCGACGGCGCGGCCACAACGGGCTCCTGCATGCCGCGAATCGGCAAGGGCGGTGGTGCGTTAACCTCGGCTTCCGACGCAGAGAAGGGTGTGGGCGGCGCAATCGGTGCGGGGTCCGCAATCGGCGCGACTGGTATCGCCGCCGCTGGCGGGGCATCCGCGCTCGGCATATCGCCCGACACATCGTCGATCACCGCATCGACCACCCTGGCATCGAGCGTATCGAGTTGCTCGATCGCGCCGTGGAGCATGACGCGCGCGGCAAGCTGGTTGAGCCGCCGCGGCACGCCTTCCGAACCGCGATAGAGCGCATCGAAGGCATCGGCGGTGAAGCGCGGCCGACCGCGCCAGCCGACCAGCAAGAGCCGGTGGAACATGTAGGGCTCGACCTCCTCCGGGCCCATCGGCTCGAGGTGATGCATAGCGATGACGCGCTGGCGCAATTGCTCGAGCCGCCCCGCACCCTGCAAGCGGGCGCGAAATTCCGGCTGGCCGAGAAGAAAGATCTGCAGCAGCGCGTGACCGCCGGCCTGCAGGTTGGACAGCATGCGCAATTCTTCGAGCGCGGCGATGTTCAGGGCCTGAGCCTCATCGACCACCAGCAGCGTGCGCCGGCCGGCACGCGCGGTTGCGTGAAGACCTCGCTCGATCGACGCGAGCAACTGCGATTTGGTCATGCCGTCAGGGTCGAGATCGAGGCCGTTCGCAACCATGCGTAGCAAGTCGTCGGGTTCGATCTGGGTCGAGGCAATGCGGATCGCGAGCAGTCGTTCGCGGTCGATCGTCGCCATGAGATGGCCGACGAGCGTGGTCTTGCCGGTTCCGACCTCACCGGTGATGACGATGAAACCCTCGCCCTGCGCCAGGCCATAGCCGAGATAGGCCATCGCCTTTTTGTGCGTGACGGTGTCGAACCAGAAACGCGGGTCGGGCGTCAACTGGAACGGTCGTCCGCTCAACCCATAATGCTCGTCGTACATATTACGGTCCTCAACGCCGCCATAGGCGGCAGTTGTTTCAGAATTGATAGCGCATCCCAAGCTGGGCCTGGCCGGAAACCTGATCGCTGACGCCTTCCTGGCTGAACGAATAGACGCCAAGCGAAGCGCTCGTGCCGAGCCGACCGAAATTCAGATAATAGAGCCCGGTCGCGCCGACGCTGGTCACCGGCTTGGCCCCCGCGATGCCGCTGTCGTAATAGTTGCCGAACACATTGGCGCTGACGCCCGAACGGCGCGTCAGCGCAGCGTTCATGAAGCCGTCGACATAGAAGCTCTGGTCGCTCGTGCCGTTGACCGTGAAGCCCGTACCACCCGGCGCATAGAAGCGACGATTGGCGTAGCCGGCGCCGACGCCGAAGCTCAGCGGGCCGCGATGCGCGGAGATCACCCCATCGACGCCGCGCGCGCGATAGGCCGCGGTCGAGATCGACTGGAACACGCCGTTGAGGCAACCGCCCGGCGCGCTGCTCGATGCGCCATAAGTGCAGCCGCTGAATTGCTGGCCGAACGCATCGCGCTGCTCGATAAAGCTGGTCGGCAGGTTGGCGATGCCGTTCTCGAGCTGGTGTCCGAAGGTCTCGACGCTGTCATAGACGCCAATCTGCATGCCGACCGAATGGCTCGGCGCATAGCTGAACGAGCCGGTATAGGTCATGCCGCCATAACGTCGGCCGACCCGCGCCTGTAATGTGGTGCGCGGGCTCGGTCGCCAGATGACGCCGGCATCATAGATCAGCCCGTCGGTCTGATAGGCGATGCGGCGCGGCGACGCGGCATCGGTAACGAAGCGACCGCGCGCGTCGGTTACCGGGTTACCGGCAATGTCGAGCTTGGCATCACGCTGGCTGACCTCGATCTTTTCGTAACCGACCCCGCCGGTCAGTGCGATCGTCGGCGCAACCGGCAAGACGACGTCGCCACGGGCATATTTGCCGTCATAGCGCTGGTCGAGCTGGCTGGCGTCGTCGCGCTCCCACGCCGCGCTGGCGGTAACACCGACCGGCAGGACGGTGCCGGCTTTGACGCCGACCGTCGCCTGGGCGACCTGGCTATGCGAATTGTCGAAGCGATCGAGCCTGGGCGCGCCGGGCGCGACCCCCGTCGCTTTCGGTGCCTCGACCTTGGTATAACCGAAGCGATAGCTCGCCCCGATGCTGGCCGGGCCGGCATGGGTCGAGAGCGTCGGGCCGACATAGGCCGAATAGATCTGGCTGATATTGTCGACATTGCCTGCGAGCACCCCCGGTGCCGCGCCGCGAATGTCCGAGCGCGCGCGCGTGGCGAGCGCCCCGCCCTCGACGCTCAGCCCGGGCACGACCTTGACCGCCGCGCGGGCGAGGCCGCTGTGGATATCGTCATCCCCGACCTTCTTGTCCCACGAGATGCGCCGTTCGTAGCGATAGCTGACCTGCACCTGCGCGCGGCGCGTCTGCACCGTCGCATCGACGCCGGCGGCAACGGTCGAATAGGTCAGCACGTCGCTGCCGTTAAAGTCGAAGGTCGCGACCTGCCCGATCTCGATATAGGGCGTGATCGCCTTGTGGCGGTCTCCGGCGAATGCCGGACCCGCGATGAGCGTGGCGGCGACGCCGCCGGCAATGATCAGCGTACGCGTCATCTCGCGTCCTCCTGGCCGTAATAGCTGCCGAAGCGGCGCCCCCCTGGCGCGTATGAGACAGCGTTCAGAACGAGTTGAATGTGGTCGCAGCCATCGAGCATCGCGACGGCTTCGCGCAGGTCGCTGTCGCTGGTACGGTCGGCGCGCACGACGAGCATCACCTGCCCGGCATGGTTGGCGAGCACCGACGCCGGCGACGCGGCCAGCGCGGGCGGCGAATCGAACAGCAACAGGCGGCGCGGCGCTGCAGCGAGCAACGCTTCGATCAGTTTGCCGGTCCGACGGCTGGCGAGCAGCTCGGTATCGCCGGTCATCTTGCTGCCGGCAGGAAGCAGGCTGAGCTGCGGGATATCGGTCGGAATCACATAACGTTCGATCTCGGCAGCCGGATCGGCGAGCGCGTCGAGCAGCCCCGGTGCTTCGGGCACGCCGAGCCGCGACAGGATGTCGGGCTTGGCGAAATCGGCGTCGATCAACAGCACCTCGGTGTCACGCTCGGCGGCGAGCGAAATGGCCAGGTTGATCGCGCAATAGGTCTTGCCGTCATTGGGCTGCGCCGAACACACCAGCATCGTCCGCGCCTTCGCCGGCGCTGCGCGCTCGATCGTGGCGGCGGTGCCGATCAGGTGACGCTTGATGAGGCGGAATTCCTCGGCGAGCGGGCCGATCGGCGCGCCGGGCACGAGCAAGCCATTCTGGGCGAGCAAAGCCCGATCGATCGAGACGGCGCCTTCACGCACCGGCGCAGGCGCCGGCATTGCCGCCGGAACCGGCGGGGTGGACGCGCGCGGTGTGGCGAACGGCAAGTCCTCCGTAAAGGCAGCTCTTGCCGGCGCGGGTGCCGGATGAACGGCCGGCGTGAGCGCCGGGCCGGGCACCGGCGGCCGGCTTGTTACGGCCGGTTCTTCCGGCAAGCGCAGAAAGTGGTCGAGATCATAGGCTGCGGCAGCGCGCTCGACGAGCGACCCCTTGAGCTTGCGCGGCGTCATATCGTTCATGCCGCGAGCCCCCGCTGAACCATTTCGACCCCGATCAGCGCGACCCACGCCACGACCAGGCCCGCCGCGCCACCGCCGAAGAAGATCAGCTTGCGCCGACGCAGCGCGATCTGTGCCTGGGTGACCGCTTCGCCGATCGAGCCGATCACCGGCATGCCGGTAGCGCGCTCGAGCCGGCCGGCGGTCGGGAAGGTCGTCCTGACCTGGCCCATGGCGAACGCTGCGCCGACCCCCACCGCGAGCGCGGCGATCAATACGCCGCTGAGCAGCAGCGGGCGGTTGGGCGCGGTCGGCACACGCGGCGCGGTCGGCGGGTCGATCACGCTGAACTTGATCGCGTCGGTCTGGCTCTCGGCCTGCCCGCGCAGCTTGATCGCTTCGCGGTCGCCGAGCAGCTTGGCATACGCGTCCTTGAGCACCTGATAGTCGTTCTCGATCTGCGACTGCTCGGCCGCCACGGCCGGGTTGCCGGCAAGCTTCGAGGTGAGTTGGTCGAGATCGGACTGGAGCTGGTTCTTGCGCATCGTCAGCGACGCGACCTGGGACTGCTTCTCAGCCTGCATCGACTTGAGCGAGAGATACAGCGGGTTGGCCGAACCGCCACCGCCCGCGCCGAGCGGTTCGTTGCGCGCAGCCGCCTGCGCCGCCGCGAGTTGGCCGCGCAGCGCAACGACGTCGGGATGCCGGTCCGTCCAGCCCTTGGCCTGTGCCTCGGCGAGCTGACCCTGGATCGCCGCCAGGCGCGCCCGCGCAGGTCCCGCCGCACCCGCGGTGCCGGCGACACTGGCCGAGGTCCCGGCCATCTGGCCATTGACCGCCGCGACGCCCGATTGCGCGGCGGCGAGATCGTTCTCGACCTGCGCCATCTGGGTGCGCGCCGCGCTCATCCGGTCGTTGAGCGATCCGGTTCCCGGCAAGCTGCCGAGGTAGCGGTTCTGGAAATCGGCGCGCTTTGCCTCGGCGTCTGCGAGCTGCTTCTGGCGTTCGGCCAATTGCGCATCGAGGAATTTCAGCGTCGAGTTCGTTTCATCGCGGTCGCCGGCGAGATTTTGTTCGACGAAGATGTCGATCAGCTTCTGCACCACGGCGCGTGCCGTTTTGGGGCTGGCGCCGGTAACCGAGATTTCGAACAGATTGTCCTGCTGCGCGGTGATCTTGATCGCCTTTTGCAGCCCGGCGACGCGGTCCGCGATATCGCGGTCGCTCGATACGGTCGCCGCAAGATCGGTGCCGCGCACGACCTTTTCGAGGTTGACCGACGAGGTCAGCGTCTGGCGAACCGTGTCGAGATCCTTGGCCTGGTCGGCCGGCGTTATGCCGACCCTGCCGGGCAGGATGGTCTGCATCTGGACGAAAACGCGCGCATGCGATTCATAGCTGTTGGGAATCTGCGACACCAGCAGCCAGCCGAGCACGGCAACGCCCCATGCCGCCGCCAGCGCGATCCAGCGCCGCGTCCAGATCGCGTGCAGCGCGATCCTGATTTCATCGTAAAGGCCGTTCATTCGCCGATCCCGATCAGAACATGCTCTCGGGGATGATGATCACATCACCCGGCTCGAGACGGACATTGGCGGTGGAGTCGCCATTTTTGAGCAGGCTCGACAGCTTGAGCTGATACTCGACCTGCCGCCCCGTGGCGCGATCGTAGCGCACCAGCTTGGCACGGTTGCCTGCGGCATATTCGCTGAGGCCGCCGACCGCGATCATTGCGTCGAGCAGCGTCATGTTGGCGCGATAGGGAATCGACGCCGGCTTCCCGGTCGCGCCGACGATGCGCACCTGCTGGCTGAACGTGCCCGAGAAATTCTCGACGATGACCGAGACGATCGGATCCTTGATATATTCGCCCAGCGCGAGCTTCATGTCGTCGGCGAGCATCGCCGGGGTCTTGCCGACCGCCGGCATGTCGCTGATCAGCGGCGTGGTAATCCGGCCATCGGGCCGCACCTGGACCTTCGCCGACAGCTCCGGGTTGCGCCAGACGAAGATGTTGAGCTGATCGAGCGGCCCGATGACATATTCCTCGCCGGGCTGTTCCTGCGTCGCGACATAGGCCGCGGGCGGCAGTTCGGGTCGCCCACCACCGGCACAGCCACCCAGCGTCGTCGCGACGACGCCAACAGCGGCCAGTCCCTTGGAACCCATCGAAAAACGCATGACTCACCTCCGCGCGGTGGCGTTCGCGCACGGGACGTCTCCCGCACACGGCGCACTGCTGGCGTCAGGCTATCGGCCGAAGAGGTGAAGATAGCGTTAGGATTATCCCGCGAGACCCACGAGCAGCTCGCGCGCGGGCGGGTGGGCGAGGAACGCCGCCGGGCTCGCCGACGCGCCATAGGCACCGGCAATGAAGATGGCGATGACGTCACCGGGCTGCGCCACTGGCAGTGCGACCTTGTCGGCGAGCAGGTCGAGCGGCGTGCACAGGCAGCCGACCACAGTGACCGTCTCGGTCGGCGCGCCAGCCGCAGCCGTGGCCACGGCGAGGGGATAGTTGCGCCGCACCACGGTGCCGAAATTCCCCGACGCAGCGAGTTGATGATGCAGCCCGCCATCGACGACGAGGAAAGTCTCGCCACGACTGACCTTCCGGTCGACAACCCGCGTCAGATAGACACCGCATTCGCCGACCAACCACCGGCCCAGTTCGATCGCGAAGCGCGAGGCGCGCAGGATCGCCGGTCGATCGGCCAGCGCCCGTGTCAGTGCCGCGCCGACCGCCGTCACATCGAGCGGCTTGTCCGCCGGAAAATAGGGAATGCCAAAGCCGCCGCCGAGATTGACCAGCGGCGGCGCGGCTCCGGCCTCTTCGGACAGCCGCGCGGCCAGCGCAAGCGTCGCCGCCTGGGTCTCGATGATTGCCTGCGCATCGAGCGCCTGCGAGCCGGCAAAGATATGAAAACCCTGCCAATCCGCCCCGGCTTCGATCAACCGTTTCACCAATGTTGACGCGCGCTCGGCATCGACCCCAAAAGGCGATGCCCGCCCCCCCATGCGCAAGCCGGAACCGCGCAGCTCGATATCGGGATTGACGCGCACGGCAAGGCGCGGCGTGACGCCGAGGCGCCCGGCGATCACCAGGGCGCGCTCGGCCTCGCCTTCGGACTCGAGATTGATCGTCGCCCCGGCGCGGATCGCCAGGTCGAGCTCGTCATCGCGTTTACCCGGGCCGGCGAAGCTGATCGCGCTGGCGGCCTTGCCGCTGATCGCCATCACCAGATCGAGTTCGCCCTTCGACGCGACGTCCAGCCCATCGACCCACAGCCCGATCGCCGCGACCAGCGGGGCGAACGGGTTCGCTTTCACCGCATAATGCAGGTCGATCCCGGCCGGCATTACCTGACGGAAGAGCGCGATCCGGCGTCGCACCACGCCGGCATCGTAGACGAAGAGCGGCGTGTCACCCGCTTGAGCGATCCAGTCCTCGGCAGTGCGCCCGGCGATCAGCAACGGCGCCGATCCGGCAAAATCGGCGGGAATCGCACCCATTGGCTTCATGATGTCACCTCCGCGCGCAGACCGGCGCGATCGAACTTGCCATTGGCATTGCGCGGCAGGCTGGCGCGCCATTCGTAGCGCATGGGCTGCATGAAGCCGGGCAACTCACGCCGCAAGCGCTCGCGCAGCGCCGCCTCGTTGGCCGGATCGCCCGCCACGACGACGACGATCGCCTGACCGAGCCGTGCATCGGGAACGCCCAGCGCGACCGCCTCGCTGGCTTCGCCCCCCGCCAACACCGCCTCCTCGACCTCGGTCGGACTGATCCGGTTGCCGGCCGACTTGATCATCTCGTCGGCGCGCGCGACGAAGCGCAACAATCCGTCCGCGCCCTCGACCGCAATATCGCCCGAATAGACCGCCGTGCCGCCATGAGCCGAATGCGCCGGTGCGGGTCGAAAGCGCTCGGGCATACGCGCCGGGTCGCGCCAATAACCCTGTGAAACCAGCGGCCCGGCATGGACAAGCTCGCCCGGTTCGTCAGCCGCCGCGCGCGAACCGTCCGGCCGCACCACCATCACTTCGGCAAAGGGAATTGCCCGGCCGATCGATTCGGGATGCGAGTCGATCAGCGCGGGATCGAGATAGGTCGAGCGAAACGCCTCGGTGATGCCGTACATCGCGTAGAGGTCGGCGTGGGGGAACAGCGTGCGCAGAGCCCGGACCATCGGCGGGGTCAATGCGCCGCCAGAATTGGTCAGGCGCCGCAGCCGCGCCGCCGTCTCAGCCGGCCACGCCGCCTCGAGCAGCTGGATCCACAGCGGCGGGACACCTGCCAGCGTCGTCGCAGCGAAACGCTCCACGCCCTTGATGACGTCGCGCGGTGTCAGATAATCGAGCGGCGCCACACTGGCCCCCGCCGCCCAGGTCGAGAGCAGCTGGCTCTGCCCATAGTCGAAGCTCAGCGGCAGTACGGCGAGCACGCGATCCGCCGGTTCCAGCTTGAGATAGTGCGCGACCGAGATCGCGCCGAGCCACAGATTGGCATGGCTGAGCATCACGCCCTTCGGCCGCCCGGTCGAGCCCGAGGTGTAGAGGATCGCGGCGAGATCGTCGGGCGATGCACTTGATGGCGGCATGACGTCACCCGTCACGGGAACCAGCTCTTCCGCCACGATCCGGCAATCCTGCGGCACGTCGTCGGGTAGCAAGGTCCCTGCCCGCCCGGCCTGTGTCACGAGCAGCTGTGCGCCGCTATCGGCCAGGATATGCGCGACCTGCGCGCGTTTGAGCAGCGGGTTGATCGGCACGTGCACCAACCCGGCCCGCGCCGCCGCCAGCGGCATCACACAGGCCAGCCGCGTCTTGGGCAGCCACGTCGCCACGCGCGCGCCGGGCGGCATACCATGGCTGTGCAACCAGGCCGCTACGGCGCCGACTATATCCTCCAGGCCGGCATAATCGAGCGCGCCGGCGCGATCGATCAGCGCGACGTCATGCGGCCTTCCCCGCCCGGTAAGGGTATCGATCGGCCAGGGTGTGGGATCGAGCGCGATCATGCCCCTTGATAGCTGCCCCATTCGCGCTGCCAAGGCCGCACTTGGCATCGCCCCGCGCAGCCTCTATCGCGCTGCAACATGAACCGCGCGCATTCGGGGATCGCAGTGCAAGCCGATGACAACGACAAGGTCGACGCCACCGTGCGCGCCGTATTGCGAGACGTGCTGGGAATCGACGCCGCCCGCGTCGCCGCTTTTCGCAGCGACACGCCGCTGTTCGGCGCGCTGCCCGAACTCGATTCGATGGCCGTTGCCGGCTTGCTGACCGAGCTGGAAGACCGGCTCGGCGTGCTGATCGAGGATGACGAGGTCGATGGCGAGATGCTGGAGTCCTTCGGGTCGCTGGTCCGTTTCATGGCGGCAAAGGCGCTGACATGACGGCGCCGCGATGAGAGCGGTCGGTTGATAGACCACTATGATTGGGCCGGCGGGCGCGAGGCGATGCTGCGCTTCGGCCCTGCCAGCGGCCCGGTCGTGGTCGCGGCGGTGCCGCTGTTCGAAGAGGCCAACCGCACGCGCGCCTTCGGCTTGACCATCCTGCGGCTGCTCGCAGCGCGCGGTATCGCCGGCGCCGTGCCCGACCTGCCCGGCACCGGCGAAAGCGAGATCGAAACTGAACAAGCGTCGCTATCGCATTGGATAGAGGGCTTTGCGGCAGCGGCAGCTTCGCTCCGCTCGCGATATGCCGCGGTTCATGTCATGGCCCTGCGCGGCGGCGCGCTGGTCGATCGCGATGCCGTGGCCGATAGCCGCTGGCATTTCGCGCCACTCCCCGGCGCCGCTGTTGTACGCGACCTCGGCCGCATCGCGCTTGCCGCGGCGAAGGAAGCCGGCACCGCCTTCGATCCGACGACGCTCACCGAGCCCGGGCCGCCGATCGAGATCGCCGGCAACCGGATGAGTCGCACCTTGCTTGCCGAATTCGCTGCCGCCGAGCCGACCACATCGGGGCGCCTGCGGACAGTGCGCCTCGACAGCGACGCTATGGTCGCAGACCGCCATGTCGATGGCGCGCCTTTATGGCGTCGCAGCGAACCGGACAATGACATCGCGCTCGCCACCCTGCTTGCCGACGATATCGCCGGCTGGATCGCGACATGCGGCGGCTGATCGAGTTTCCCTGCGCGGGCGACACGCTGGTCGGCTCGCTCGACGGGGCCAATGGCAAGACCGGGTTGCTGATCGTCTCGGGCGGCAACGAGATCCGTGCCGGCGCGCATCGTGGCATGGCGTCGCTCGCCGCCAGGCTGGCGGCGGCCGGCACCCCGGTATTCCGCTTCGATCGCCGCGGCGTGGGTGATTCGACCGGCGAGAATCGCGGCTACGCCAGTTCCGCCCCCGACATCGCGGCTGCGGCAGCGACCTTTTGCGCGGAGACGGGCGTGAAGCGGCTCGTCGGCTTCGGGAATTGCGATGCGGCGACCGCGCTGGCGATGTTCCATCAGGCTTCGGGTATCGACGCACTGATCCTCGCCAATCCTTGGGTGATCGAGCAAAAGGACGACCTTCCGCCGGCCAGCGCCATTCGGGCGCGGTACGCCGAGCGCTTGCGCGACCCGCGCGAATGGCTGCGGTTATTCCGTGGAGGCGTCAATATCGGCAATGTTGCCCGTGGCTTGAAGAAGATTTCTCACGCAAACAGCGAGCAAATCAACGCTCTGGCCGAGCGCTTCTTCGCCGCGCTGGCGATCGATCCTGTACCGGCCACCATCCTGCTGGCGACCCGCGACAGCACTGCGATCGCCTTTCGTTCGGCATGGGACGCGGCTGGTGGCGCGACCATCAACGATAACGTCCGTCTGGAAATGCGCGACAGCGCCAGCCACAGTTTCGCGAGTGCCGAGGACAAGGCCTGGCTTTTCGACCAGATCAGCACCGCCCTCGCGCGAGCGCCCCAATGACGACGACGCAGCAGCCTCGGCGTGAAAACTATTGAGATTAAGCGTTATTCAGCCGCGACAGCGGTGTGCGCGCTCTCGAAATCGACCTCCGCGAGGAAGCGCTCGGCATCGAGCGCCGCCATGCAACCCGTGCCTGCCGCAGTAACGGCCTGGCGATAGACCTTGTCCATCACGTCGCCGCAGGCAAACACGCCGGGGACGCTGGTGCGCGTCGTGCCCGTCTCCACCTTGATATAATGGTCGCTGTCGAGTTCCAGATGCCCGCGGAACAGCTCGGTCGCCGGATGGTGGCCGATCGCGACGAAGCCGCCGTCGACATCGAGCCGCGAATGCTCGCCGGTCACCGTGTCTTCGAGATCCAGCGCGACGAGGCCCGCCATGCCGCCGCCGTCGACGAAACCGCGCACTTCCTTGTTCCAGATCACGGTAATGCGCTCATTGGCGAACAGCCGCTCCTGCAGGATCTTCTCCGCGCGCAGCGTGTCGCGGCGATGGATCAAGGTCACGTCGGGCGAATGGTTGGTGAGGTACAGCGCCTCCTCGACCGCGGTGTTGCCGCCACCGATCACCGCGACCTTCTTGCCGCGATAGAAGAAGCCGTCGCAGGTCGCGCAGGCACTGACGCCCTTGCCCTTCAAGGCATCCTCACTGTCGAGCCCAAGCCATTTGGCCTGCGCGCCGGTCGCGATGACCAGCACTTCGCCTTCATAGACGTCGCCGCCATCGCCGATCAGCCGGAACGGGCGCCGCGTCAGGTCGACCTCGACGATGGTGTCGTACATCAGCCGCGTGCCGACATGCTCGGCCTGCTTCTGCATCTGCTCCATCAGCCACGGGCCCTGGATGACGTCGGCGAAGCCGGGATAATTCTCGACATCGGTGGTCGTCATCAGCTGCCCGCCGGGCTGGATGCCCTGGACGAGCACAGGTTTCATCCCCGCCCGCGCGCCATAGATGGCGGCCGAAAGGCCGGCCGGGCCAGAACCGAGAATGAGCATGCGCGAGGTGTGGGTGGTCATCGATCAATCCGTATCAGCGAGCATCGGCATCTAGGGCGTGCGCGCGGTGGTCGCAACGGGTGGTTGAAGCGACCACCGCGTTACTCTCCCCTAACTTCCCCGGCAAAGGCCGGCGCCCGGTTGGGAAGGCAGCGGTAATGAAGCCCGGCAATCACCAGCACCGTTCCGCAGCTGGATCCCGGCCTTCGCCGGGAAAGGTAGAGAAGCTGCCGGCGTCGCCTAACCCTTAAGCCGAGCGGCATGCCAGGCGATGTGGTCGGCCATGAAGGTAGAGATGAAATAATAGCTGTGGTCATAGCCCGGCTGCATCCGCAGCGTCAGCGCAATGCCGGCATCGTCACAGGCTTGCCGCAACAGCTCGGGCTTGAGCTGCTCTGCGAGGAACTGGTCGGCATCACCTTGATCGACCAGGATTTCCGGCACGCGCGCACCATCAGCAATCAGCGCGCAGGCATCATGGGCGCGCCACGCCCCCTTGTCGGCACCGATATAACCGCCAAGCGCCTTCTCGCCCCAGGGGCAATGCAGCGGCGACACGATCGGTGCGAAGGCCGAAACGCTGCGGAAACGATCGGGGTTGCGCATCGCGATGGTCAGCGAGCCGTGCCCGCCCATCGAATGCCCCGTGATCCCCTGCCGCGACAGATCCGCTGCCGGGAACTCGGCTGCGATCAGCGCGGGCAGTTCGTCCTCGACATAAGACTTCATGCGGAAATTGGCCGACCATGGCTCTTCGGTCGCGTCGACATAGAAGCCGGCGCCCTGCCCGAAATCATAACCATCGGCATCGGGCACGCCGTCGCCGCGCGGGCTGGTGTCGGGCGCGATGAAGATCACGCCATGTTCGGCGCAGGCCGCGCGGTACTCGCCCTTGTCGGTGACGTTGGCGTGCGTGCAGGTCAGCCCCGACAGATACCACAGCACCGGCAGGCGCGTTCCCGCCGGCGCGTCGGGCACGAAGACCGAGAAGGTCATCGGCGTGCCCGTCACGGCGGAGTCATGGCGATAGACGCCCTGCGTGCCACCATGCGCGCGATTGGTGCTGATCGTCTCCATCAATAGACCACGACGCTGCGGATGCTCTCGCCGGCGTGCATCAGGTCGAAGCCCTTGTTGATCTCGTCGAGGCTGAGGACGTGCGTAATCATCGGGTCGATCTGGATCTTGCCGTCCATGTACCAGTCGACGATCTTGGGTACGTCGGTGCGCCCGCGCGCGCCGCCGAACGCGGTGCCGCGCCAGTTGCGCCCGGTGACGAGCTGGAACGGCCGCGTGCTGATTTCCTTGCCCGCCTCGGCCACGCCGATGATGATCGAGGTGCCCCAGCCGCGATGGCACGCCTCGAGCGCCTGGCGCATCACCGTCGTGTTGCCGGTGCAATCGAAGGTATAGTCGGCGCCACCGTCGGTCAGCGCGACGAGATAGGCGACGATATCGCCATCGACGTCCTTCGGGTTGACGAAGTGCGTCATGCCGAATTTGCGGCCCCATTCCTCGCGGTCGGGGTTGATGTCGACGCCGACGATCAGGTTCGCGCCGGCCATCTTGGCGCCCTGCAGCACATTGAGGCCGATCCCGCCAAGGCCGAAGACGATGACATTGTCGCCCGGGCGCACCTTGGCGGTGTTGACCACCGCGCCGACGCCCGTCGTGACGCCGCAACCGATATAGCAACTGGTTTTGAACGGCGCATCGTCGCGGATCTTGGCGACCGCGATCTCGGGCAGGACGGTGAAGTTCGAGAAGGTCGAGCAGCCCATATAATGAAAGACTGTCTGGCCCTTGTAGCTGAAGCGGCTGGTGCCATCGGGCATCAGCCCCTTGCCCTGCGTCGCGCGGATCGCGGTGCACAAATTGGTCTTGCCGCTGAGGCACGACTTACACTGGCGGCACTCCGGCGTGTAGAGCGGGATGACATGGTCGCCCGGCTTGACCGATGTCACGCCCGGCCCGACCTCGCGCACAATGCCGGCGCCCTCATGGCCCAGGATCGACGGGAAGATACCCTCGCTGTCCAACCCGTCGAGCGTATAGGCGTCGGTATGACAGATGCCCGTCGCCATGATTTCGACCAGCACTTCGCCGGCCTTCGGCCCCTCCAGGTCGAGCTCGACGATCTCGAGGGGCTTCTTGGCTTCGAACGCAACGGCGGCGCGAGTCTTCATGGCAGGGAATCTCCGACAGTTTTGCCGCGTCTTTGCCCGAAATGCGCGGCGCGCCAAGCACGGAAATGGCGTGGCGCGATGCCGATAAGGTATCTGGCCGCCAGACCGTTCAACTTCTCCGGGTCAGGGAGGCTTGCCCGCCATCTACCCCTTGACCACGTAGCCATCCCCCGCCATAGGCCCGCTTCCACGGCGGTGTAGCTCAGCTGGTTAGAGCGCAGCACTCATAATGCTGAGGTCGCTGGTTCAAGTCCAGCCACCGCTACCAACACATGATTAGCGATCCCGTGGTTCCCCGGCTGCTTGCGCTTATGTCATGGTCGTTGAGCGTGACGAGAGAACCCCAGCCCCGATTTTATCCGAAGACGCGCCAACCCTTGCGGTCAGGCGAACATGTGCCGCGACAGTGGTTCCCAGGGCCCACCGCGATACCACCATGAAGCGAGGCCGGCGATCGCGAGACGGCGCGGCGTAAAATCGGCTTCCAGCGCGCGCAGCAACGCGCGCGCCACGTCCGGCCTGACCTTGTTCTGGACCGTCACATGCGGACGCCAGCCAGCCTGGTCCTGCGGCGTCAACATCCCGGTGAAGTGATCGGCCAGCCGACCGCGAATCGCCCGTAGGTCGTCGCTGTCGATGCGATAAGCGACCCCCGCTCCCAGCGAGACCAGCCCGGCGATCTGCGCATGCGGCGCCGCCACGCCGCGCGTCGCGCTCGCGAGCTGGCGCTTGATCTCGCCCGCCAGCGAAGGAGGGAGATGGTGGAACATCGTCAGGTGCGCCGCGAGATGATTGCGCTCCGGCGGGAAATGCTGGCGCCGCAGCCGGTCGAACCACGCCGCGTCCGCCGCCCCGAACAGCGCCGTGACGATGATCGGCGCCGGAGCCGGCACCGCCGGCGCGCTCAAATCTCGACCTGGCTGCCCAGTTCGACCACGCGGTTGGTCGGCAGGCGGAAGAACTCCATCGCGCTTTCGGCGTTGCGCAACATCCAGGCGAACAGCTTCTCGCGCCAGATCATCATGCCCGGCTTGTCCGACGGCAGCAGCGTCTGCCGCGCGAGGAAGAAGCTGGTGTCCATCATGCGGAACGCCGCGCCGCAACGATCGACATTGGCCAGCGCCGCGGGGACGTCGGGTTCCTCCATGAAGCCGTATTTGAGAATCAGCCGGTGGAAGCCCTCGCCGAGATCGTCGAGATGGCACCGTTCGAGCTCGGGCCAATAAGGCTGGTCCATGATCTTGACGGTGAGCAGGATGACGCGCTCGTGCAGGATCTTGTTGTGCTTGAGGTTGTGCAGCAGCGCGTGCGGCACGCCGTCGGGCGACGAGGTCATGAACACCGCCGTCCCCGGCACGCGCGCCGCCGAACTTGCGGCGGAATGGATGAAGACCTTGATCGGCATCGCGCCCTCGCGCATCCGCTCGATCATCAGCTGGCGCCCCTTCGACCAGGTTGTCAGGAAGGTGAAGACGATCAACCCGATCAGCAGCGGGAACCAGCCGCCCGAGGGAATCTTGGTCAGGTTCGCGGTCAGATAGATGCCGTCGACGAGAAACAGCACCGTGAGCAGCGGAATCGAGTAATAACGCGGCCAATGCCACAGTCGCGACAGCACGACCGCCAGCAGGCAGGTATCGATCGTCATCGCCCCGGTCACCGCGATGCCATAGGCCGAGGTCAGGTTAGACGAGGTGCGGAAGAAGATGATCAGGATCAGCACCATCGCCAGCAACAGCCAGTTGATCAGCGGCACGTAGATCTGCCCTGCGGTCGAGGCGCTGGTATGCTCGATCCGCAGCCGCGGTATGAAGCCGAGCTGGATCGCCTGCTGCGTCACCGAAAAGGCGCCGGAGATCACCGCCTGGCTGGCGATGACCGCCGCAGCGGTGGCGAGAATCACCAGCGGGAAGCGCAGCGCCTCTGGCGCGAGCAGGTAGAACGGGCTTTCCAGCGCAGGCGCGCCGACCCGCGCGAGCAAAGCGGCCTGGCCCATATAGTTCATCATCAGCGCCGGCAGCACGAAGAACAGCCACGACACGCGAATCGGATTGCGCCCGAAATGCCCCATATCGGCGTAGAGCGCCTCAGCACCCGTCACGGCCAGCACGACCGAACCGAGCGCCAGAAACGCGCGGACCGGATCGAGCAGGAAGAACTCGACCGCATAATGCGGCGAGAACGCCCACAACACGGTCGGCGTCTGCATGATGCTCATCACGCCGAGCGTCGCGATCACCGCGAAATAGAGCAGCATCACCGGGCCGAACAGCAGGCCGATGCGCGAGGTGCCGTTGCGCTGGATCAGGAACAGCCCGATCAGGATCACCGCCGAGATCGGGATGATCAGCGAAACCAGCCCCGGTTCGGCCACCGCAAGCCCCTCGACCGCGCCGAGCACGGTGACCGCGGGGGTGATCATGCTGTCGCCGTAGAACAGTGCCGTCGCGAACACGCCGAGCAGGATGATGCCGTTCGACCAGCGCCGCGTCTTGGTGCGCCCCGAGACGAGCGCAAGCAGCGCCAGGCTGCCGCCCTCGCCCTTGTTGTCGGCGCGCATGATGATCGTGACATATTTCAGGCTGACGACGATCATCATCGACCAGAACATCAGGCTGGTGACGCCCATGATATGGGCCAGGTCGAGCGCGAGCTTGTGATGCCCGGCAAATGTTTCGCGAAAGGCGTAGAGCGGACTGGTGCCGATGTCGCCGAACACCACGCCGATCGCACCGACGGCGAGCTTGATCAGCCCGTCCTGCGTGTGAGCGTGAGCCTGCGGCATCGCGGCGGGTTCGACGCCGGCACCGGCGCCAGAAACGGCGTCACTCACCGCGAAAGGTTTCTGTCGAAAGACTGCATCTGGTGCATAACGATCTACTGCGCTCAAGGCCCCCGAAGCGAGCGGTGCGGCGCCCTATCACGCGGCATTACCCCCTGCAACAGCGCCGCCGAACAGCGCCTCTGCCTCGCCGCGCGTCGGCACGGCGCGAAGCACGAAGCTGCTGCTGATCGTGTTGACGCCGGGCAACCGGCCGAGATGCTCGCGGTGCATGCGCTCATAATCGTCGAGGTCGCGACAGACGATCTTGAGCCGATAATCCTGCGCGCCCGATACCAGTGCGCACTCGACGATACCATCGATCTCGGCGACCGCGCGCTCGAACTGCGCGAGATCCTCGCCGACCTGCGTACCCAGCGTGATATCGACCAGCGCGGTGACATGAAAGCCGAGCCGGCGATGGCCGAGTCGCGCGCCGTAACCGGTAATATGTTCCGACGCTTCGAGCGCCTGGATCCGGCGCGTGCAGGCCGATTGCGACAGCCCGACCTTGTTCGCGATCTGGCTCACTGAAGCCCGCGCATCGAGCGCGACGAGCTTGAGGATCGCGGCGTCGATTCGATCAAGTTGCATGTTTTCACGGCCGATCCTGACGTGCGCGCGGGACTTATGCATTCCTCCCCCGCCAAACAATGGCCTTTGCAGGGATTTCCGGCTCCATCTCCTTTATAGCGGGGCAACAGCCCCCCAAGGTGATGGAGAGAGTCATGCGCGTCGGTGTGCCGAGAGAAATCAAGAATCACGAATATCGCGTCGGGCTCACCCCGCCCTCGGTGTCGGAACTGACCGCCGCCGGCCATGAGGTGATCGTCCAGACCGGCGCCGGCATGGGCATCGATTTCGAGGACAGCGACTATGTCGCGGCCGGCGCGCGCATCGTCGGCGATGCGCAGACCGTCTTCGCCGACAGCGACATGATCGTGAAGGTCAAGGAGCCGCAGCCGCAGGAAGTCGCGATGCTCCAGCCGCACCATGTGCTGTTCACCTATCTCCACCTCGCCGCCGACAAGCCGCAGGCCGAAGGACTGATCAAGTCGGGCGCGACCTGCATCGCCTATGAGACGGTGACCGCCAACGATCGCTCGCTGCCACTGCTCAAGCCGATGAGCGAAGTCGCCGGCCGCATGTCGATCCAGGTCGGCGCGCACTATCTCGAAAAGGAACAGGGCGGCCGCGGTGTGCTGCTGGGCGGCGTCCCCGGCGTGGCCCCCGCCCGCGTCGCGATCCTCGGCGGCGGGGTGTCGGGCGTCAACGCCGCGCAGATGGCGGTCGGCATGCGCGCCGACGTGACGATCTACGACATCTCGAACGCACGGCTCGCCGAACTCGACATGTTCTTCTCGAGCCAGATCAAGACCGCCTATGCCTCCAAGGCGGCGATCGCCTCGGCGGTGAGGAACGCGCATCTTGTCATCGGCGCGGTGCTCGTCCCCGGCGCGGCGGCGCCCAAGCTCGTCACGCGCGAGATGCTCAAGACGATGAAACGCGGCTCGGTGCTCGTCGACATCGCGATCGACCAGGGCGGCTGCTTCGAGACCAGCCATGCCACGACGCACGACAATCCCGTGTTCGAGGTCGACGGCGTGATCCACTATTGCGTCGCCAACATGCCGGGCGCGGTCGCGCGCACCTCGACCTTCGCGCTCAACAATGCGACGCTGCCCTTCGCGCTGCGCCTCGCCAATCTCGGTGCCGAAGCGGCGATGAAGGCCGATCACCACCTCGCCGCCGGCCTCAACGTCTCGGGCGGCAAGATCCGCCACCAGGCCGTCGCCGAAGCACTCGACCTGCCGTTCGAGGCGTGGTCCGCCTAAGGCGCGGGCGCGCCCGGCGCGCCGGCATTCTCGGCGAGGAACCGGTCGAGCAGCGCGAGCCGCTCGGCCAGTTCGTCATGATAGTCGGCGGTCGGCGGTGTCAGCTGCAGCGCGCGTGCCCAGGCGGCGCGCGCCGCCGGCAATTGCTGGGCGCGCACAAAGGCGACACCGAGGAAGAAGGGCGGCCCGGGATGCTCGGGCGCCAGTGCGACGGCGCGGCGGAAGGCGAGCAGCGCCGCCGGCGACATGGTGTCGCCGTCATGCTGCGCCAGCACCGTGCCGAGCCCGGTCCACAGCATCGCGCTGCGCGGCGACTGGCGGATGCCGGAAAGGATCAGCGAACTGGCGCTGCGCAGGTCGCCACCGCGGATCAGCGCGTCGGCCGTACCCATGAACGCCCACTCACCCGTCGCGATGCCGAACATCTTGCCACGCAGCGCGACCAGCCCCGAATCGACCTCGATCGGCGTGGTGTTGGCGGTGACGGGGTGCGCCGGCACCGACGGGCTGCCCTGCAGCGCATAACCCGTCGCACCGAGCATCAGCGCGGCACCGACGAACCAGAACATTTCGCGGCCGACGCCGATCAGCCGCAGCGCGCCCGCCGCGGCGATCCCGATCAGGGCGAGTGCCAGCCAACCCATCAGCGCTTCTTCCGTTTGAAACTGCCGCGCGCGAGGAACGCACCGATGGCGAGCATGACGATCGGCGCGAGCCACAAGGGCGCGGTGACCCAGCTGAACGGCGGATCATAGGTGACATAGTCGCCATAGCGCGCGATCAGCCAGCGTCGCACGCTGTCGGGGCTCTCGCCCGCCGCGATCCGCTGGCGCACCAGCGCGCGCATGTCGCCGGCCATCTCGGCATCGCTGTCGGCGATCGACTGGCCCTGGCAGACGAGGCAGCGCAGCGTGTACATCAGTTCGCGCGCCTTTGCCTCCTTGGCCGGGTCCTTTAGCTGGGTATTGGCCATCGCCGCCGGCGGCAGGTTGCTGTCGGCCAGCGCGGGCGCGGCGAGCAGGACGAGCAGCGGTAGGAGCGCGCGCCTCACTGTGCCGCCCGCAACTTGGCAAGGATGTCGGGAACCTCTTCGGCGCGGATGTCGCCGATATGCTGTTCGATGATCTTGCCCTTCGCGTCGATCAGGAAGGTTTCCGGGACCCCTGACGAGCCGATCGACAGCTGGACGCTGCTTTCCTTGTCGTCACCGATCCGCGCATAGGGGTCGCCGTTGCGGGCGAGGAAGTTCTGCAAGGCCGGCGTGGTATCGCGCACTGCGACGCCATCGATCTCGACCCCGGCCTGTTTGAGCGCCATCAGTTGCGGCGCCTCGGCGATGCACGGCAGGCACCAGCTGGCGAAGACGTTGAGCAGCCTTGGCTTGCCCCCGACGATATCCTTGCTCGCCAGGCCAGCCTTGCCCGGCACGATCGGCGGCAGCGCGAACACCGGCAAGGTCTGGCCGACCATCGCCGACTTGATCGTGCGCTCCGCGGGCTTCTTCAGGCCGAAGGTAATCACCGCGAACAGCAGGATGAAGCCGAGGAACGGCAACCAGAGCAGCCAGCGCTTCATGCCAGCGGCTCCTCGTCGCGCTTCCACGTCCGTCGCTCGCGCCACAGCCGGCCGAGCAGCGACAACACGCCCCCAAGCGCGATCAGCGCGCCGCCGAGCCAGATGAAGGTCACGAACGGCTTCCACCACAGTCGCAGCTGCCAGCGCCCCTGCTCGTCCTGCTGGCCGAGAACCGTATAGAGTTGCCCGTCGAGCTTGGTCGCGATCGCGCTCTCGCTCGTCACCGTCGCCGGCGTGGCGAAGAAGCGTGACTGCGGCTTGAGCGTGAACCCGGCGCCATTGCCGCGCCGCGCGGTCAGCGTCGCCTCGAGCGCGGAATAGTTCGGCCCGACCACCGGCGCGATCGAGTCGAGCGTGATCGTGAAGGGCCCGACATGCTGCGGCTCGCCGAGTTTCGTCGCGATCAGCACCTGCTGGGTGAAGGCGCTGTCGGACGCCATCCCGGCCAGGCTCACCGCAATGCCGAGATGCGCGATCACCATGCCCCAGGTGAACAGCGGCGTGCGCCGCAGGTTGCGCTTCCACAGCGGCGCAACGCTGGCAGCGGCAAGACCGGCGGCAAGCGTCAGGCCCAGCAGCGGCAGGATGGCGACACCGCCGCCAAAGACGAGAAACAGCACCAGTGTCACCGCGGATAGCGCGATCGGTACGACCATCCGCCCCAGCACCGCGCGCGCGCCATCGCGGCGCCAGCGCATCAGCGGCCCCGCCCCCATGATCGCGACGAGAATCAGCGCGATCGGCCCGGCGGTCTTGTCGAAAAAGGGCGGGCCGATCGACAGCTGCACGCCGAACGCCGCCGCGACGATCGGATAGAGCGTGCCGATCAGCACGATGCCGAGCACGACGCTGAGCAGCAGGTTGTTCGCGACCAGTGCCCCCTCGCGGCTCACCGCCTCGAAGGTGTTGCCGGCGCGTACCGTGCCGACGCGCGCCGCAAACAGCACCAGCGCCCCGCCGATATAGATGGCGAGCAGCGCGAGGATGAAGGCGCCGCGCTTGGGATCGACGGCAAAGGCATGGACACTGGTCAGGATGCCCGAGCGGACGAGGAAGGTGCCGATCATCGACATCGAGAAAGCGACCACCGCGAGCATCACCGTCCAGGCGCGCAGGCCGTCGCGCGTCGCCAGCACGGTCACCGAATGGAGCAAGGCGGTGGCGGCGAGCCACGGCATCAGCGAGGCGTTCTCGACCGGATCCCAGAACCACCAGCCGCCCCAGCCGAGCTCATAATAGGCCCAGTAGCTGCCGGCGGTAATGCCGAGCGTCAGGAAGATCCACGCGCCGAGCACCCAGGGCCGCATCGCGCGAGCAAAAGCCGGCCCGACGTCGCGTGTCACCAGCGCGCCGACCGCGAAGGAGAAGGCGACCGAAACGCCGACATAACCGATGTAGAGCGTCGGCGGATGGAAGGCGAGGCCGGGGTCCTGCAGCAGCGGGTTGAGCCCGTTGCCGTCGGCGGGCGCCGGATTGAGCCGCGCGAACGGGTTCGAGGAGAAGAGCAGGAAAGCGTAGAAGCCCAGCGCGATCGCGGCCTGCGCGCCGAGCGTCGCGATCAACGTGCGCTCATCGATCCGGCGTTCGAGCAAGGCCACCGCCCCGCCCGCGACGCCGAGGATCGTGACCCACAGCAGCATCGAGCCCTCATGGTTCCCCCAGGCGCCGGCGAACTTGTAGAGCAGCGGCTTGTCCGAATGGCTGTTCTCGGCAACGAGCAGCACCGACATGTCGCTCTGCATGAAGACGGTGATGAGCAGCGACATCGCCAGCACCGCGAGCAGCCCCTGCACCACGGCGATGGGCCGGACGGCGGCCATCGCGTCGGTGTTTGCCTTGCCGATGCCGATCGCCGCGAGGATCAGCTGGAGGGCAGCGAGTGCGCCCGCGAGCCACAGCGCCGCAAGGCCGGCTTCGGCGATCATCGCTTAACCCCCACCCCGGCGGAGGCCGGGGCCCAGATGGAAAGGTCATGGTTGGTGAGCGATCGACCTCGCCTTAACCGTCCCCCACCTGGGCCCCGGCCTCCGCCGGGGTGGTTAAGAAGCAGGGAGACAGTGGCCACTACGACAGCGTTGGCGGTACGCGACATAATATGGATCCCGGAACCACTCCGGCGTGAGGGAGGCAATGTGCTGCTCACTGCGCCAGCGTCTTGGTTTCGTGCATCTTGCCAGCCATTTCGGGCGGCATGTATTTCTCGTCATGCTTGGCAAGCAGGTTGCTGGCCGTAAAGCTGCCGTCGGCGTTGAACTGCCCCTCGGCGACCACGCCCGACTTCTCGCGGAACAGGTCGGGGGTAATGCCGCGGAAGGTCACCGGCACCGTCGCCACGCCATCGGTCACGACGAAGTCGATCGTCACGCCGTCGGGCATCTTCCTGATCGACCCGCCTTGCACCATCCCGCCGAGCCGCACGGCATGGCCGAGCGGAAGGCCGGTCTTCTTCACGTCGCCCGGGGCGTAAAAGAACGCCGCCTGGTCCTTGAGCGCGGAGAGCGCGAGGCCGCTCGCGCCGGCGATCGCCAGCACGGCGAGGCCCGCGAGGATCAGTCGCTGTTGCTTGGCTTTCATTTCTTTTCGGCGTCCCGCATGCGCAACCACGCCCATAAAGACAGCCCCGCCGTGGCGGCGAAGGTCAGCCCATAGGCGGCAATGATGAAGGGCCAGTGGTCAAGATGGGTCATGCCGTCGCCATCCGCCGCATCCGCGCCTCGGCCTTGGCGGCACCGAGCAGCGCGCGCATCCGCATCAGCACGATACCGGCGAAGATCAGCGTGAAGCCGATCAGCGTGAACGGCAGCGGCCAGAGCAGCGAACCGGCGATGCTCGACTTGGTCAGCCCGATGCTCTGTCCCTGGTGCAGTGTGTTCCACCACACCACCGAATAGCGGATGATCGGCAGCAGCACCGAACCGGCGACACCGTAGATCGCCGGAATACGGCCGTCGCCGCCGCGATCGGCATCGGCTCGGTTGAGCGCCATAAATCCGAGATAGACGAAGAACAGCAGCAGCATTGAGGTCAGCCGTCCGTCCCATTGCCACCATGTGCCCCAGGTCGGTCGGCCCCAGATCGATCCGGTGATCAGGCACAAAGCCGCGAACAGCGCGCCGGGCAGCGCGATCGCGCGCGCCGCGACCATCGCCAGCGGGTGGCGCCAGATGAGATAGGCGATCGACGAGATCGCAATCCCGCTCCACCCGCCCATGCCGAGCCACGCGGTCGGCACATGGATGTAGAGGATGCGGACGCTGTCACCCTGCAGATAATCGGGCGGGGTCAGCGTCAGCCCGGCCCATGCGCCGAACAGCGCCAGCACGACGCCGCTCCAGAACAGCACCGGCGTCAACGGACGGGCGATCTTGAGGAAGCGAGCGGGATTGGCGAGGGCGTGAATGCTGG
The DNA here is from genome assembly GCF_036663795.1 of Parasphingomonas halimpatiens. Classification (NCBI taxonomy): domain Bacteria; kingdom Pseudomonadati; phylum Pseudomonadota; class Alphaproteobacteria; order Sphingomonadales; family Sphingomonadaceae; genus Parasphingomonas; species Parasphingomonas halimpatiens. Next base: position 34,459 of record NZ_JAXOJP010000015.1, on the reverse strand, counting down.
ACACTATGCGCCCGACGCTAGGGGTTTTGCGGGCTGAAATCCAGCCTCGATCAAGGCGGAGCACCCGGTCCCATTCGGGCAGTCGCGGCGACGGTGCGTTACGTGTCAGCCGCGCCCGATCAGACGCTTGGCGAGCATGTCGGCGACATCGGCGGCCGGTGCGCCGCTGCGGTCGCTCTCGTCCCACACCTCGATCAAGCGATCCGGAATACGCGCGATTCGCTCCTCGACCTCGGCACGGTCGCCCTGGCCGAGATATTCGAGACCGACATTGATGATGCCGCCGGCGTTGATGACATAATCGGGAGCATAGAGAATGCCGCAGGCGTGGAGCCGCGCGCCCTCCTGCCCGGTTGCCAGCTGGTTATTGGCGCCGCCGGCGACGACCGTGGTGCGCAGCGCCTCGATCGAGCGTTCGGTGAGGATCGCGCCAAGCGCATTGGGGCTGATCACATCGGCATCGATCGCGAGGATCTTCTCGGCCGATTCGGTCGCAGCGCCGAGTTCCCCGGCGAGCGCCGTCGCCCTCGCGACATCGACGTCGGCCAGCGTAAGCCGCGCACCGTCTTTGGCGAGCAGCCGCGCGAGACCGCCGCCAACGCTGCCGACGCCCTGGATCGCGACATGGACGTCCTTCATCGACTCGGCCCCGAGCTTGCGCCGCGCTGCCGCCCTGACGCCGAGATACACCCCCATGGCGGTAAACGGCCCGGGATCGCCGCCGGCGCTGCCCGCCGCGACGGGCAGGCCCGAGACATGCCGCGTGCGCGTCGCAATGACCTTCATCCGCGCTTCAGACATGCCGACATCCTCGGCGGTGACATATTGCCCGCCAAGCGATTCGACGGCGTTGCCAAAGGCTTCGAGCTGCGCGGTGGTGATCTCGGCGCCGCGCTCGGGTGCCAGTACGACGCCCTTGCCGCCGCCCATCGGCAGCCCGGCCATCGCATTCTTGAAGCTCATACCGCGCGACAGGCGCAGCGCGTCGGTGATCGCGTCGTCGCTGGTGGGATAGTGCCAGAAGCGAACTCCGCCGGCGGCCGGACCGAGCGCGGAGGAGTGGACGGCGATGATCGCCTGGAGCCCGGACTCGCGATCGGTGAACAGGTGGACGGCCTCATGGTCGTCGAAATCGGGGAAACCCCAGCCGCTGGACACGTTCGATATCCTGGGAAAAATGATGGGGCGACCGACGGGACTTGAACCCGCAACTTCCGGCATCACAAGCCGGTGCTCTAACCAATTGAACTACGATCGCCGCAGAGCCGCCGCCCCTAGCGGGCCGGGCATGGCACCGTCAAGGCTGTCAGAAGCGGCCTTCGGCGGAAAGCGTATAACCCCGGGGGCCGGCCTGGAAGCCGGCGAGCTGCAATCGCGTGATCGTCGCGGCGTCGCTGGCGGGCAGGATCAGGTCGGCGTGGAAACGGCCATTGCCCGGCAGCCGCAGATCGATCGCGGCACCACCCGCGGCGCTGCGCAGCGGCAATATCAGCGCACCGCCCTCGCACCGCGCCGCGCCCGACATGCTGCCGCCAAGGTCGACGCTGGCGATCGTGCCGGTGACCGTGGCACGCACGGTGCCCTGCGCCCGCGCGCACCGCCCATCGTCGAATCGCACGCTCGCTGCGCTGAGATCGAGTTGGCTGATCGGCAACGGCGCGAACACCGCCCCGGTCGGAAGGCTGGCCGAGACATCGTCGATGCCGCTGCTGTGGCGGCTGACCGTCACCGCGCCCTGCGCCGTCGGGCCCGCGCCGCGCCCCTGCACCGCGACCCGTGCGCGCCCGAGCAACAAATTGAACGGCGAGAGCCGTGCGCGCAGATCGCCGAGCGCGACGCCGCCAAACGCCGCCTCGTCCATCGTGCCGAACCACACGCTGCCATGAACCGCACGCGCCGACAGCCCCGCATCGCCCAGCCCGGCCCAGCCGGCGACGAGTCGCAGCGGCAGCAGCAACAGCAGCGCGGCGGCGAACATCGCACCAAACAGGACGGCGGGGCGGGTCTGTAGGCGGAGTTTCATGCGCATTGCTCCGCGTTTGAAGGCCGCGGTGTTCCTGCGCACGCAGGAACCCAGAGCCACAAGCGCAGCGCCAGATACCCTGGGCTCCTGCGTGCGCAGGAGCACGAGGCAATGAAAGCCACGCTCACGACCCGCGCACCCGCAAAGAGATCTGTGCCGCCACGGTCTTGTCGCCGTTATCCGTCAGCGTCAGCGTGTCGATCAGGATGCCGTCATCCTCCAGCCCCGCGATCCACGCCATCAACGCGCCCGGCCGGGCCGAAGCGATACCGATCTGCACGCCGTCGTCACCGACCCGGCTGACATTGGCGAGCGCGAAGCCCGCGGCGTTGGCGCGATCGCGAATGATCGTGTCGAGTGGCGCGCCGAGCGGCGCCGGGCGGCTGCGTTCCAGCGCCTTGATGTCGTGGACGCGTCCCTCCGTCTCAGCCAGCAACACGACGGCCGCGTCGTGGCGGGTGCGGGCGGTCGACAGACCATCGGTAACCGGCAGGATGATCGCGGCCCACAGCACCGTCAACGCAAGAAGGGCCAGCATCACCAGCACCAGCCGCTGTTCGCGCAGCGAGCGCGACGTGAACCAGGTCTTAGCTGCGTCGATCATGCTGCGCTCACCGTCAGGTCGATGCTGAAAACGCCGCCGATATTCTGCGCGGTGCTCGGCGCGACTGTGAAGCCCTGGCGCCGCAGGCGCGTGATGATATCGGTGATCATCCCTTCATTCTGCACCGCGACCGTCGCGCGCAATTTGCCGGTACCGTCGAATGCCAGCGCGCGCAGTTCGGCGCCGGGTGCCGCCCCGACTGCGGCGAACACCGAAGCAGCAGTGCCGCTGAAGCCGAGCCCCGCGCCGCGCATTCGCACCAGCCGCTCGCCAAGCTGGCGATCGGCATTGTTGACCGTCTCGCCGCGCGGCAGCGCGGTCCGGGCCAGCACATCGGCGCGCGTTTCCATCGCCGAGGCCGCCCTGTTGAGCTTCACGATCTCGACGAGGCTGATCAGCAGCGTGACCGTCAGGATGGCGACACCGAGCCATACCAGCCGCCGTACCAGCGCCCAGTCGATCGCGGCGCGCGTCCGCCGCGCGAATTCGCCCTGGCGCAGGTCGAGCGTCGGCGACGCCACCGCTCCGACGATCGCCGCCTCGAGTTCCTCGCGTCCCAGCACGGTCGGTGCGACGCCGCCGGTCACCAGTTCGGTCAGTCGCGCCTCGTCGGCAAATCCGCTGGTGGTGCCGCGCACCACGCCCTCGCCGCCGAGATCGGCGCGGACATAACCCTGGTCGGGACGCGGCAGCAGCATCGGCGCGGGAATCACCGCGTCGGGGTCGATCCCTTCTGCGGCGAGCGCCGCCAGCGCGCCGTGCATCCACTGCGACGACACGACGCCGATCGGGCGCTCGATCCCCTCGGCCTCGCGCCCGACCGCGACATGCAGTTCGCCGAGCGGGGTGATGCTGGCATCGCCGGCGAGCAGCCGCGCTGCTGCCACCGACTGCGCGGTCGAGCGATCGGGCAGATCGGCCCAGTGCAGCGTCACCGCCTCGGCCGGCGCGACCGCCACGGCGTTCTCGCGCCGTTCGGGATCGAAGCCCGGCACGCCCTCGCCCCGCGCGGAGATGCGGTCGCCCACGATGCGCAGCCAGCGCCACGGCGATTGCCCGCTGGGCAAGAAAAGGACCAAGGTATCGCTCATGACGGTTCCCCCCATTGCCGCGTTGCGAGCCGCGCGGGAAGCTTTGTCGCATCGATCAGGCCATGATCTTCGAGATCGGCATCGCCCAGCGTCACATCGACGCGCAGCGCGAACCATTTCGTCGTCACCGCGGTCTGCGCCTCGGCGTCCGGCCCGGCGGTGATCGCCGACAGCGCGGGCAGTTTCCAGAATTCAGACGTGCTGGCAAAGCCCTGAGGCGGCCGCTTGAGCAGCATCTGGCGCGCGCCCTCGACCGACAGGGTATCGGGCAGCAGCATGGCGAACAACGCGGCCTGTTCGGGCAACAGCGTGTTGACGTTGATCTTCGACGGCTCAGCCTTGGGCAAGGTACACACCCATGGCCGGAGCTTGGCATAGACCGCCGCCGTTACCCCGGCGACGGCGCGCAGCTCGCTCGGATCGGCCATCAGCGTATCGGCGGGACGATAGCCGGTATAGCTGGCATCTTCGGAGCCCTGCTCGACCGGAGCATTGTCGCTGTCGATCCAGTCGGCGGTCGCTGCCGCGATGCCGTCGGGCGACGAAGTCGGGGCGCCGACCAGCCGGATCAACCGCGCGAACTGCCGCCGCGTCGGGCTATAGGCGGCATAGATTCCCGGCCCGGTCTCGACGACAAGGCTGTTGAGGTTGAAGCAATTGCCGCCGTCGCGAACCCGCGCCGTGGCGATGCCGCCGGGGATCGGCAGCGGAAAGGGCTTGTCACTCCACCCGCCGGCCAGCGTGACGCGGTTGGGATCGCGCGCCAGCAGGTCGCTGACCTTGGCGACGGCTAGGATCTCCGCCGCCTGGGCGAAGGCGCGCGCCTGATCGAGCGCGACGGCGTTGCCGCCAATCCTGGTCGACAGCCGCAACTTCTCCAGCGCGGTCCCCGCCAGCACGGCAATGACGGCGACGAGCAGCAGCACCGTGAGCAGCGCCGCGCCACGCTCGGAGTGTTTTTGAAAACCCGCGAAAACGCGCGTTTCAACGCGGGGGCGATCAACTGGTCGCATGGTTCACCTGATCGGCACCGACGAGGAACAGCGCGCGGAACTCGCTGCCATTGTCACGCACGAGCCGCATCTCCATCGCCTGCGGCATGACCGCGATCGAGCCTCCGTCCCAATGGTCGCTCCACGCGCCATTGTAGCGATAGCGAAAGGTCACGCCGCGCACATGAGTCAGCATCGGGGAGGAAGGCTGTGCCTTGGCGCCATCGAGCATCGGGTAGGAGACGCGCGCGATGCCGCCATCGAGAAAGAGGTAATCGACCTTCTGCACGCTGGCGCGCGGCGCCTCGTCGAGATTGCTCCACCCGCCGCGTACCAGCCGCAACATCGGCGCGGTGCCCGACCCCGCCGCGCCGAAAAAGGCCGGCTGGCTCTCACCCCCCTCGCCGCGCGTTCGCCGCGGCAACGCCTGGGCGAGATCGGCGGACAGTGACGAAGTGAGCCGGTTGAACGCCGCGATATCGTCGAGCCTGGCCGCGGTCGCGGTCTGTGCGCGGACGCTGAAGCTCAGCAAACCAACCGCCGCCCCGGCGAGCAGGCCGAAGATCAGCAGCGAGATCATCACCTCGACGAGGGTGAAGCCGGCTTCGCCCGTTCGCGGTGTTCTCCCGCGAAAGCGGGAGTCCAGGGTTACGAGGCGAGACACGCTTGGCCCTGGACCCCGGCGTTCGCCGGGGATCGGCGTGGACGGGTTTTGCGTCACGAACCAGTCCGGGTGGGTGTCGGCGCAGGTTCCGGCACGGTCGCGCGCACCATCGTGATATGCCCCTGCCGCGCCCCGGCAGCGTCCGCCACCGTCACGTCGATGCGCATGATGCGCGTGTCCCCGGTCGGCTCGACATGCCGCGTCCACTGCCAAGCCCGCCCGCCATTGCTCTCGGTACCCGTCGTACCGCCAATCACGGGCGGCCGCGCATCGGTAACCGCCTCGATCGCGACGTTGCGCGCGACCATCTGTGCGGTCAGCGTCGAATCGAGGATGCTCGCGCCACGGATCGTCGCGCCTTCCAGTCGGATCAGCGCCAGTGCGGCAAGGCTGAACACAGCGAGCGCGACCATCATCTCGATCAACGTGAAGCCACGTTCGTTTTGGCCTGAGTCCGGCCGACAAGCTGTCTCGTGCTCCTGCGCACGCAGGAGCCCAGAGCCACAAGCGCTGCGCCCCGAACTCTGGGCTCCTGCGTGCGCAGGAGCACGGTGTGTACTGGGGAAGGCGCGCATCACTCGCCGACCTTCACGCTGCCATCGCCGCTGATCGTCACAGCGCCGGTCGCGGCACCGCGCTCCAGCCGCACCGAAAGACCGTGATCGACCAGCCCGGTCGGATTGAAGATCACCCGCTCTCGTACCCCGGCGACCTGCGCGCGTGTGCCCTCGCTCCACTGTGCGACGCGCAGCGGCTTGTCGCCGATCGCCACCCAGGCGCCGCCGCGCCGCTCGTCGAAGCCATAGCCGGTCGCGGTGACCCACAAGCTGACCGGTCGCGAACCGGCGATGGCGAGATCGTGCGCCGCCTTGGCGCGACCGGCGAAGTGCTCCGCCTCGTCCGCCAGCCGGCCGCGCGGGTCGGGCAGCGCCCACACGACCGCCGCCGACGCCACCCCGATCAGGACGATGACGACCATCATCTCAACCAGCGTGAAGCCGTGTTCGGCGGAACGCCAAGCAAGGGTGAATCCCCCCTCGCCCAGGCGCTTATTCCCAGCTGCCGATATCGGCATTGGCACCCTCGCCGCCTTCGCGGTTGTCCGCGCCGAGCGTCCAGACATCCTCCTCGCCATGCTGGCCCGGCGAGGCATAGAGATAGGGGCGGTTCCACGGATCGACCGGGAGCTTGCCCTTGAGATAGCCGCCGGCCTGGTATTTCGCGGCATCGCCCCCGGCCGGCGCCGCGACCAGCGCCTCCAGCCCCTGGGCGGTGGTCGGATAGGCACCGTTCTGCAGCTTGTAGAGATCGAGCGCACCCTGGATCGCCGAGATATCCGCCTTGGCCTTGGCGATCCGGCCCTTGTCGCCGAGCGGCAGGACGTTGATCACCACGATCGCCGAGAGCAGGCCGATGATCACGATCACCACCATCAGTTCGACCAGCGTAAAGCCGTCTTCGCGCTTGCGCTTCTTCCTGCGCTGTTCGTCGACCTCGTTACGCACACTCGCTTCCATAACCATCCTCATTGTCCCGCCAGCGTGTTGAGCTGCAGGATCGGCAGTAGAATCGATAGCACGATCGTCGCGACGATGCCGCCCATCGCGATGATGATCAGCGGCTCAAGCAGCGCCAGTGCGGTCGCGGTGAAACGGTCGAACTCGCGCTCGAGATAGTCGGCGGCGCGTTCGAGCATGCTGTCGAGCTGCCCCGCCGCCTCGCCCGAGGCGGCAAGATAGACCAGCAAGGGCGGGAACACCCCGGCGCGGCGCATCGCCGCCGACAGGCTGCCGCCGCCGCGGATCGATTCGACGATCTCGTCCGAGGCGAGCCGGAGCCGGCGGTTGTGGATCGTGCCCGCAGTCAGCGCGAGGCCTTCGAGCAGCGGCAGGCGGCTGGCGACCATCGTCGACAGCGTGCGCGCCATCCGCGCCGCGTGGAGATCGCGCAACAGCCGCCCGAGCAGCGGCAGCTTGAGCAACCGCGTGTCGACGGCCAGCCGGATCGCCGGCTCGCGCAGCGCACGCCATGCCAGCAGGCCGAGCGCGACGATAGCGATCAGCAGCGCCCACCACCAGCCGACGAGAAACGCCGACAGGCTCATTACCATCCGCGTCAGCAGCGGCAGTTGCTGCCCGACGGTGTCGAACTGCGCGACGACCTGCGGCACGACGAACATCATCAGCGCGGTGACGACGAACACCGCCACCAGCGCGAGCATCGCGGGATAGGCCAACGTCGTGATGATCTTGCCGCGAATCTCGGCCTGGCGCTCGAGCAGCACCGAGAGCCGGTCGAGGATCGTCGGCAGCGAACCCGAACTCTCGCCGGCCGAGACCATCGCGCGGTAGAGCGGCGGAAAACTCTTCGGCTCGCGCCCCATCGCCTCGGCGAGGCGCCGGCCTTCGACGACGCCGGCATGGACCGATTCGATGATCTCGCGGACCTGCGGTTGCTCGGTCTGGCGCGTGATCGTGCGCAGCGACTCCTCGAGCGGCGAGACGCGGTTGAGCGTCGCCAGCTGGCGCGTGAACAGGGTAAGCTGCTTGCCGCTCATCTTGCGCCGGCCGAAGCGGAGGTCCGCCAGCAACGGCGTGCCGCGCCTGGGCGTGCCCGAGCCGGCCTCGACCTTGACGACGAACAGCCGCTTGCGATCGAGCAATTCGCGCGCGTCGTCGATCGACGGCGCGCTGACATGACCACGCGTCTCGCGCCCGCGCGTGTCGATCGCGAGATAATCGAACTCAGCCATCGGCGGGGACCAGCGGTTCGGGCTCGGTGGCGTCGCGGCGCGACACGCGCACCGCTTCCTCGGGCGTCGTCTCGCCGCTTGCGACCAGTGCACGCGCCGCCGTGCCCAGATCGTCCGCATGCGCGAAGGCGTGGCGGGCGAGCAGCGTCTCGTCGCTGCCGTCGTTGATCATGCGGCGCAGCGGCTCGTCGATGCGCACCGCCTCGAACACGCCGATCCGGCCCTTGAAGCCGCTGCCCTGGCAATGCTCGCAGCCGACCGCTTCGTACACGACCGTGCCCTTGGGCAGGCCGAGCATCTTCCTGACCGAGGGCGGCGCCGGGATCGGGCGGCGGCAATGTTCGCACAGGCGCCGCACCAGCCGCTGCGCGATGACCGCGCGCAGCGTCGAGGCGAGCAGGAAGGGCTCGACCTTCATGTCGCGCATCCGCGTGATCGCGCCGATCGCGTCGTTGGTGTGGACGGTCGACAGCACGAGGTGGCCGGTGAGCGAGGCCTGTACCGCGATCTCGGCGGTCTCGCGGTCGCGGATCTCGCCGACCATCACGACATCGGGATCCTGCCGCAGGATCGCGCGCAGGCCGGCGGCGAAGGTCAGCCCGACCTTGGGGTTGACCTGGGTCTGGCCGACGCCGTCGATGGCATATTCGACCGGGTCCTCGACCGTCAGGATGTTGCGGCTGCCGTCATTGAGCAGCCGCAGCGCGGCGTAGAGCGAGGTGGTCTTGCCCGAACCGGTCGGGCCGGTGACGAGGATGATGCCGTTCGGCTCGGTCAGCGCGGTGGTCAGCATCGCCAGCGTCGCGGGCTTCATGCCGAGCATCGTCAGGTCGATGCCAGCATTCTCCTTGTCGAGGATACGCAGCACGACACGCTCGCCGGCCCGGCTCGGCAGCGTCGAGACGCGCACGTCGAGCAGCTTGCCGCCGAGCGTAAGGCCGATGCGGCCATCCTGCGGCACGCGACGCTCGGCGATGTCGAGCCGCGCCATCACCTTGATGCGGCTGACCACCACCGGCGCGACGTGCGGCGGCATGCGCAGCGTTTCGCGCAGCACGCCGTCGATGCGCATCCGCACGACAAGGCCGGTTTCGTACGGCTCGACATGGATGTCCGACACGCCGTTGCGCGCGGCGTCGGCGATGATGCCGTTGATCAGGCGGATCGCCGGCGCGTCGTCGGCGGTGTCGAGCAGATCGTCGGCGGTTGGCAAATGGTCGGCCAGCAGGTCGAGCTCGTCGCCGAGCCCGAGCGAACCCGCCGCCATCGCCGCCGCTTGGCCGTCCATCGCGTAGCGCTCGGACAAGAGCTTATCGAACGCCTCCACCGAGACGAAGCCGACATCGAACGGTCGGGCGAGATGGCGACGCAGTTCGAGCAGCACCTTGGGATCGCTGCCCTCGCGCATCGCGATGGCGGCCTCACCGGCCGCGTCCTCGCCCAGCACAACGCCGAAGCGCCGCGCAAAGGCATAGGGGATCGTCGCCGCCGGAACCGCGCCGAACCCGGCGGTGCTGTCACTGATGTCGGCGACGCTCGCCATCAGTGCCGTCTCTTGCGCCGGATCGCGGCACCGGTGGCGGGCTGGGTCGGGACGGCGATCCGCGGGTCCTCGATGCTGCCCGGCATGCCGGCCGGCGGCAGCGGCGCCGCCGCGGCGAGATAGTCGCGCACCAGCTGGTCGATGCTCGGCTCCTCGTCGGGGCGCTGGCCGGCCTGTTGCACGCGCAGATAGCCATAACGCTGCTCGGTCACGCGGCGCGTGTCCTCGGCAGTGCGCAGGATGGTCGGGCGGATGAAGATCATCAGGTTTGTCTTGGTCCGGGTCTTGGCCTTGGAACGGAACAACGCGCCGATCCCGGGAAGGTCGCCGAGCAGCGGGATCTTCTCGACCGTGCGCCGCTCGTTATCGTCGAGCAGACCGCCGATCACCGCGATCTGTCCGTCATCGACGGTCAGCGTCGTCTCGACCTCGCGCTTGTTGAGGATCAGGTCGCTATTGTCGCTCGACACCGGCCCGGCGATCGAGCTGACCTGCTGGTGGAGGAACAGCTTGATTGCGCCCGAGGCGTTGATCTGCGGCCGTACCTCGAGCTCGATCCCGACATTCTCGCGCTGCACGGTGCGGAAGGCATTGTCGAAGTTGGTCGACAGCGCCTGGCCGGTGGTGATCGGGATTTCCTGCCCGACAAGAATCCGCGCCGGCTGGTTGTCGAGCGTGATGACGTGCGGGCTCTGCAGCAGGTTCGAGGTGGTGTCGGACTTCACCGCGTTGATGATGGTGCCGAAGATCGCGTCCTTGCCGATGTTGAACGCGCCGCCGCCGAAACCGCCGGTCGCGCCGAGGATCGAGCTGATCGCCGACTGGGCGAGCGTGTCGCTGGTCGTGCTGCCGGTGGTGGTGGTGGTGGTATTGCCGTTCACCGTCGTCGTCGTGGTGTTGAGCGAGCGCGCACCGATCGCGCCGGCGATGGTCAGCAGGTTGGGCGCCGAGTTGCTGTAGGTCGTGGCGAAGGACGGGATGCCGCTGCCCGGCAGGCCCGCGAGCAGGAACTGGACGCCGAGCTTGTCGGCAGTCGTATCCGACACCTCGGCGACGATCGCCTCGACCAATACCTGTTCACGCCGCGTATCGAGCTGATGCACCACCTCGCCGAGCTGGCGCTGCACCTCGGCCGGTGCGGCGATGACGATCGCGTTGGCACCAGCGAAGCGCGTGACGACCGACGCGGTCCGTCCGCCCTCGGCGGAGACTGCCGCCTGCCCTCCGGTCGCGCCGCCGGACTGGCTTTGCGTCGCCTGGTTCTGCGGCGGGACGATATTGCCGCTGGTGCCGCCGCCATTGCGACTCGCGACGCTCATGCTGGTCTGCGACAGCTGCGTTTGCGCCGGCTGCGTCGCCGGCTGACCGACAAGCTGCTGGAGCACGGGAAGCAGCTGCTCGGCATCGGCATTTTCGAGGAAGATGACCTTGATCTCGGTGCCGTTCTTGGCGCGACGGTCGAGATCCTCGGCAACACCGGCGAGCCGTGACACCGTCGCGGGGTCGCCGCGCAACGCGATCGAGTTCGAGCTGACGATCGCCACGACGCTGGCACTCGGCCCGGTCCCGGCGCCGCCACCCTGCCCGCTTGTCCCGATCAACGTCTGCAGCGCCGTGGCGATCTCGCGCGCGCCGGCGTTCTTGAGCGCGACGACGCGGGTCGCGGCATTGTCGGTATCGATCCGCGCCAGCACCTGGCGGACGCGGCGGACATTGTCGGCGAAGTCGACGATGACGATCGAATTGCCGCCGCGATTGGCGGTGACTGAGCCTTGCGGGCTGACCAGAGTACGCACGGTATCGACCGCCGAAGCGGCATCGATCGAGCGCAGCCGCACCACTTCGGTGACGAAGGCATTGCGCCCGGCGCTGCCCGCCCCGACCCGGCTGGGCTGCGATGAGGCATTGTCGAGCGGCTGGATGCGGAACGCGCCGTTCGAGGTCGGCACCGCGACGAGGCCGTTGGCGCGCAGCGTCGAGAGGAATATCTCGAAATATTCCGATTTCGACAACGGCCGTTCCGACACCACGGTGACCTTGCCGTTAACGCGCGCGTCGATGATGAAGATCCGCCCGGTCACCCGCGCGGCATCGGCGATGAAGGCGCGGATGTCGGCATCGTGGACGTTGATCGTCGTCTGCGCGACGAGTGGCCCGGCAAGCGCCAGCGCGAGCATGGGGGCCAGCAGGGAACCTCGGATCAGCTTTTTCATGGGCTCGCGATCGTGATGACGATGGGGACGGTCTGGTTGCCGCGCTCTACGGTGATCGGCAGATTGCCGCCATGCGGATATTGCTGGGCGAGCCGGTCGAGGTCGCCGGGGCCGCTGACCGCACGGCCGCCGATCGCGGTGACGACGTCGCCGTCCTGCAAGCCGAGCTGGCGAAAGGCCATGCCCGCGCCTTGAGGCCGCACGACGAGCCCGCTGATCCGGCCGCCATCGACGCGCGGGATGAAGCCGATATCGGCGCGAAGTTGCGCGACGCTTAGACCGGCTGGGGCGCCAGGCGGCGCCGCACCGACCGGTATGCCACCCGGCGGCGGCGGCGGCGGCGCGCTGGTCGTCTGCGAAGCAGGGACGCTGTCCTGCGGCAGGAACAGGTCCTCGGCCGCCCCGCCGCGATCGATCGTCACATGGTCGAAGGCTACCGCCTTGAGCTTGACGCCGGGCATGATCTCCTGACCGACAAGGATGCTGCGCTGGACATTGTCGGGGCCGGCGATGATCGCCGAACCGCCGCCCATCGCCTCGTCGACGCGGGTGCCGAACAACGTCAGTTGCAGCGAGGTGACCACCGACGGCTTGTCGTCGCCACCCCCCAACCGGAAGAACGGATCGTAATCGCGCAGCATCGCGGTCGGCGATCCGGCGAAACCCGCCGCCGTCGGGCGCCACTCACCGAGCGGGCCGGTCGGCGTCACGATCGTCCACACCAGCCGCGCGCATTGCACCGCGAGCACCGCCAGCAGCAGGATCTCGGCGAGCGAATAGACGCTGGCGCGCGGGAACCGCCGCAACCAGGCGCGTGCTCGTGGATCCAGTACCAAACGCATGCGAAAGTCCCGATCGCGAGCTGCCGAACGTCCGCTGTTACAGGGGAGCGACGGCGATGTGAACCGCAAGCGCTACAGACTGATTGTTTCAGCGGATTGCAACAGGGTGGAAAATCGCTCGAACCGCTGGCAATTATGACGGATGTCCCACGCCTCCGATCCGCTGCCCGGCCGTTTCGGCTCGGGCCTTCCCGCCGACGCAATGGTCGCAGCACTTTCCGCCATGCCCGGCGTCCAGCGCGTGCCGAGCCCCAAGCTGACGCTGTTCCTGCGCAAGAACTTCCTCGATCAAGCGACCTGTACCGCGCTGATCGCGCGGATCGACGCTACCCGCCGGCCATCGACGATCTCGGACGCGAACGGCGACGCTGCCTTTCGCACCAGCGAGACCTGCGACCTCGACCGGCACGACCCGCTGGTCGCCGAACTCGATGCGCGAATCTGCACCTTCACCGGGCTCGACCCACAGTTCGGCGAGCCGATGCAGGGCCAACGCTATGCCGTCGGGCAGGAGTTCAAGCAGCATACCGACTATTTCGAACCGCTCGGTGTCGATTACGAGCGCTTCTGCAGCGTTGCCGGCCAGCGCACCTGGACGGTGATGCTCTACCTCAACGAACCCGATGCCGGCGGCGCGACGCGCTTCAAGGTGATCGACAAGATCGTCCAGCCCGAAACCGGCAAGCTGCTCGCCTGGAACAACCGCCGCGCTGACAGCACGCCCAATCCGGCGACGTTGCACCACGGCATGAAGGTTCGTGCCGGAGTGAAATATGTCATCACCAAATGGTTTCGCGAGCGCCCCTGGGGCTGGTGATCGCCGTCGATGCGCCGGTCGGGGCACTACGACATTCCAACGATCCGTCCTGTTTCTTCCGTTCTTGCAGTCAAATTATTTTCAGGTGCGAACGGGCCCGCCAACGCGCCCGATTCTCACGCCTGTTCAGCTAGTTGCGAAGCATCTCCCTGTTCCTGGATAACAAGCGCGGAACAAGAGCAAGGCAGACCCCGTTCGCCGCGGAACAGGGCGAACAACATCCAACATCGACGATGAGAAAGACCGCGTCGCGATCGTGCGGGCACGATTGCGGCGCTGCCTGTTACCCAGGATGCGACGGCGGTTGAATCGCTCAGACGTCGGCCATCGCCGGCGTCGCGTTTTCGATCGACCCCGTCCGCGGCGAGTCCCTGCCGGGGCCGTCGGCGTCAGTCAGGTGCGGCGGGAAACAATATCCGCGCGAGCAATGCCCCCGCCAGAGCGCCGACGAGTTGCGCGACAATGAACATCGGCACGTCAGACGGCGCGATTCCGGCGAAGCTGTCGGAGAGGCTGCGGGCAACGGTGATCGCCGGATTGGCGAAGCTCGTTGACGAGGTGAACCAATAGGCCGCGACAATATAGAGCGCCACGCTGACCGGCACCCATTGTGGGCGGTGGCGGACCGTGCCGAGAATGGTCAGGATCAGCCCGAAGGTCGCGACCGCTTCGCCGGTCCATTGCCCGACACCGGTTCGCGCATGGTGCGAGATCTGGACGATCGGCACGTCGAACATGAGGTGCGCGATCAGCACGCCGGCAATGCCGCCGGCAAGCTGCGCGACCCCGTAAAAAGCGCCATCGCCCCAGCGCACATCGCCCCGCATCGCCGCGACCAGCGTTACCGCCGGGTTGAAATGTGCGCCCGAGATCGGCGCCAGCATTGCGATGAGCACGAAGAGGATCGCGCCCGTCGCCAGGGTGTTGCCGAGCAGCGCGATGGCGACGTTTTCGCCCGCCAGTCGCTGCGCCATGATCCCCGATCCGATGACGGTCGCGAACAGGAACGCCGAACCGACCCCTTCGGCGAGCAAGCGGCGGGCAAGCGGCGCGGTCACGATGCCCGCTCTCGCGGTTGCGCGATGGCCGCGAGATGATCGGCGCCGGCCGGTGGCCGTCCCGCACCGCGCCGCTCGGAATAGCGGTCGGTAAGGTACGCGCTGCTGCCGCGCGTCAGGAGGGTGAACTTGACCAGCTCCTCCATGACATCGACGACGCGATCGTAGAGCGGCCCCGGCTTCATGCGCCCGGCGTCGTCGAATTCGGTGTAGGCTTTCGGCACGCTCGACTGATTCGGAATCGTGATCATCCGCATCCATCGCCCCAAGAGGCGCAGCGTGTTGACGGCATTGAACGACTGGCTGCCCCCCGAGACCTGCATCACGGCAAGCGTGCGGCCCTGGGTGGGGCGGACCCCGCCTTCCTCGAGCGGCAACCAGTCGATCTGGGTCTTAATGATGCCGCTGATCGCGCCGTGCCGCTCGGGCGAGCACCACACCTGCCCCTCGGACCAGAGCGATGCGGCGCGGAGCTCGGCGACCTTGGGATGGTCCGCCGGCACGCTGTCGGGCAGCGGCAGCCCCGCAGGGTCGAACAGTCGGGTCTCGCAACCGAACGACCGCAACAGGCGCTCGGCCTCGAGCGTCAAGAGCTTGCTGTACGAGCGCTCCCTGAGCGAGCCGTAGAGCAGCAGGATGCGCGGCGGGTGGCCGAACATTGCCGGAGCGCGCAATTTTTCGGCGATGCCCCGGTCGAGAAAGGCCGGATCGACATTCGGAAGATCTGTCACGGCAGCGGCTTCTCGTCATCTTCGCTGGTCGAGCCGATCGGCGCCGGGGCGGATTCCGTATCGGCCAGATCGTCATGAATCGCCTGGATGCGTTGGCGCAGCACAGACGCCTGGTCTTCGCACGGTAGCGCAACCAACTTTGCGACCCGCCGTGACAGTGCAGCATGGGCCGCCTCGAACGCGGTATCGATCGCTGCGTCGTCGCCCTCGACCGCGGCAGGATCGGCCAGCCCCCAATGGACCTTGACCGGATGGCCCGGCCAGATCGGGCAGACTTCTCCCGCCGCATTGTCGCAGACGGTGATCACCAGGTCGATCGGTGGTGCGCCCGGCGCGGCGAATTCATCCCAGCTTTTCGAGCGCAGACCATCGGTTGGGTAGCCGTGGCGTGCGAGCAGGCGGAGCGCCCCGGGATGGACGGCGCCCTTCGGGAACGAGCCGGCGGAAAAGGCACGAAATCGCCCCTCGCCCAGCCGGTTGATGATCGCCTCACCGAGGATCGAGCGCGCGCTGTTGCCGGTACACAGCAGCAGAATGTTCATGGTCCCGACTGTCATGCGGTCCCCGTGGCGTCGCATCGGCTGCGCAGCGCGACATCGGCGAGCGACGCACAAATTTCCGGCGATCCGCCACAGCAATCCTGCATGAGATACTCCAGCAGTGCCGTCATGTGCGCATAAATGGCGGTGTAGATGATCGACCTGCCCTCACGCCGGCTATCGACCAGGCCGGCATTGGCCAGGATGGTCAGATTGGCGGACAGAGTATTGGGCGGCACCCCCATCCGGCGCGCAATCTCACCGGCCGGAAGGCCATCGCGGCCGGCCTGAACCAACATGCGGAAAACGGATAAGCGCCCCTGATGGGCCAGGGCCGACAGGGCGTTAACGGCAGTCTTCATTTCCATTACTCATCTGTAGCGGAAATGACGATACCGGCAATGCGATCTTGCCTTGTCCGCACCATTTCTCACCACGTTTTTGCGGTCGTTCTGGGACGCGCCATTCATCGGATAGCGCGCGTTGCCGCTATCGCCTCGTCCCGGCGCTGAGCTCGAACGAGCCCGCCCTACCTTTCGCGAAGCTTTGCTCACAGGCGCCGGTTTCGGCGACCTTGAACGGGCACTTCAGCGCCGGAGCCGATATCGAAACGATCAAAGGTGCCCTGTTGGCATTCTTCACGTCGCATGACGCCCGCAACAGATTTGCATCGCTGTAATGGTCGTGACCGGCATCGAGGATACGGTTGAGCGATTCGCCGCCAGGCCTGACGATGTGGCAGATTATTTCCCAATTTCCCTGACCGGTTGCCGAGAGCGTGTTCACCGCCGCCGGGGCGTCCGCTGCATCGGCCGGGGCCGCCGACACGACCGCCGCCAGAATGATCGTCCACATCTTCATAGCATCCTCCCTCATATTCATTGCTTCTATATTTCCACGATATCAGAATCAATGAACATAAGATAGGGAAGTTTTGGGCCTGAACCTCCCGCCGCGACGCCGGCTGACGCGCCGATCGAATGTCCCGACAAAGCAAAAAGGCTCCGGCGCGATCGCGCCGAAGCCCTTGCTCTACGTTGGCAATAGCCCGCGTTCCTCAGGTCAAAGACCCCGGCACCGAAGCGCCGGGGTCCCTTTCCCCCTTTTAACCGATCAGAACTTCGCGGCGACCTCGAGACCCCAGGTCCGCGGCGCGTTGAAGTTGGCATAGTCGCCGAGGATACCGCCATAGTTGGTCGATACCAGCGTCGCGCCGTTATAGTTCAACACCGGCGAAGAGTTCGCCGACGAGCGACGGTAGATATAGGTCCGGTCGAGCAGGTTGCGCGCCCACACCGAGAGGGTGACCTTGTTATGATCGTTAACCGCGATATCGGCCAGTGCCAGGCGGCCATTCACGACGAAGCTCGAGTCGGTCTTGGTCGATTCGAGCTGGAAGCTGTACTGGCTGCTCGCATAGTTGGCATCGAGATGAAGGCGAACCTTCGTCCCTGCATCGCCGACCGGGATGCTGTAATCGATCGAGCCCGAAGCAGCGTGGTTCGGCGTGTAGACGATGTAGAGCTGCTGCGGCAGACCACCGGTGATCGAGTTCACCGCCGATGGAGCCTTCCAGTAGGTATAGGCATAGGAGGCGGTCAGCGTCAGGTCCTGCATCGGCTTGACCGTCAGGTCAGCTTCGATGCCGCGAATCTTGCTGGTGCCGGCGTTCTGGGTCTGCTCGATGTGCGAACCGGCCGTCGGGCTGCCGCCCGTGGTGTCGAACAGATCGAAGTCGAACTGGGTGTTGCTACGGTCCATGATGTAGCCGGCGATGTTCAGGCGGGCCTTGTGCTCCCAGAAGTCCATCTTGGCGCCGATTTCGTACGACTTCACCGACTCAGGGCCGAAGGCGTTGAAAGTCAGCGAGCGGTCATTCGCACCGCCGGCGCGGAAGCCGGTGGCATATTTGGCGTAGAGATGGATGTCGGGCGTGGCGTCGAACGCGATGTTGAACATCGGGTCGAAGCGGCTGACGCTGTTCTCAAAGGCGAACGGCTGCAACGCGTTGTTGACGACCAACAACCGACCATGGCGCTTGTCCTTGGTCCAGCGGCCGCCGGCGGTGATGTGAACGCTGTCGAGACCATCCGGCGTGTAGGTCACATTGCCGAACAGCGAGTAATTGTGGTCGGAAGCCTCGCTGTCACGGGTGATGAACTGGCAGCTGTTCGGGAACAGCGTGGTCAGGGCATTGATGCAGGCCGGGTCGGTCTGCTGATAACCCGAGTTGTTCCCGGAGTTGACGTTACCGGCGAAGATCGGGCTGCGGATGGTGTAGGCGGTGCCGTTGATGTTCCACTGGTTGGTCAGCGGGGTCGCGGCATATTCCGTCGCATGCTCGGTGAAATAATAGGCACCGATGACATAGTCGAACTGCGGAATGCTGCCGACCGCCTGGAATTCTTGGCTGAACTGATGCTGGCGCAGGAACGAGAGGCTGTAGCGGCTAAAGAAGCCGTTCGCGCCCGTCGTGTTCGGCGAGAAGGAGCTGCGCTCCGGACCGCCGGAGTTGTCCCACTGGTCCGTCTTGACGCCGCGCCAGGCGGTGATCGAGCGAAGCTCGAGCCACGGCGCTACCTTGTAGCGTATATTGGCCGAGAAACCGTGGGTGATGTCGACGCTGGGCTGCTGCGGCACACCGACGTCGGCAACATATTGGCGCTCGGGATGAACGCCGACGATCGGTGCCTTGGGCGCGATGCAGATGGGCGTCGCGGCGCCGGCGGCAATGGTGCCGCCGCAGGCCGTACCCGCGATGCCGGCAGGCGTGCCCGGAAGGAAGAGCTGCGTGCCAACGGCGCCGGTCAACGGGTTGGTGAAGGTGCCGACCGTATAACCGTTCGGATTATAGCTGACGAGCTGGCTGTAGTTGGGCGAGTTTTCGTCCTTCGCATAATCATAGCCGAAGTCGGCAGTGAGACCTTCGACCGGCTTCCAGCGCGCCGCGACACGGCCGCCCTTGCGATCGTAGAAGTTCCAGCCGGTCGAACCCGAGAGCGGGTTCTTCACCGTCGGATCCTGATGCTGATACACACCGTCGAACTTCAGCGCGATATTGGCGTAAGCCGGCAGGTCGAGGTGCAACTCGCCATTGCGGCTGCCGTAATTCCCGACACCGGCCACGACGCGCCCACCGAACTCGCCGGACGGCGCCTTGGTGACCAGCGACAGCGCGCCGCCTTCGGTGTTACGACCGAACAGCGTGCCCTGCGGGCCCTTCAGCACTTCGATACGCTCGATATCGAACAGCGCCGAGTTGAGACCCTGGGTTTTGCCGAGGGCGATGCCGTCGATATAGACGCTGACGCCACCGTCACGCGCGGTCTGGTTCTGGTCGTACGGGACGATGCCGCGAATACCGATCGTCAGCGCGGACTGGCGCGCCTCGAAGGTTGCGATGCGCAGCGACGGAACCGAGCCGTCGGCGAGGTTGAACAGGCTGAGAACGTGGCGATCCTGGATCGCTTCGCTGCTAAGCACGCTGATCGAGATCGGCGTCTTTTGCAGGTTGGTTTCGCGACGAGTCGCGGTCACGACGATGTCGCCGATCTGGCTCGCGTCGGGCGCATCGGCCGCAGGCTGCGCGGGCTCGGCAGCGGCGGGAGCCGGCGCCGGCGCTTCCTTGGCGAACGCCGCCGTCGCAGTGGTGGCCAGCAAGGCGCCGCCCAGCATCAGGTGCAGGCGAAAACGGTGAGAGCGCATTTTGAAGATCCCCTTCGGTCAGGACTCGATGTCCTGCTACAAGGGGGCCGCTAGAGCCGCTTTGGGTCACTAATGTTACGTTCAGCGACACGTAACTGTCACATTCACTGCGCCCCTCTGCAATATGATGACTGGCGAAGAAAAAAGGGTTCTCCGGTGTGGCCAAAAGCCCACAACCGAACCGCGGTTACATCAAATCACCGTCAAAACGCGCCAGGAATTTCGCTGGCAGTAGGCTCGATTCTGCGTCGTAACGATCTTGCAGGGTCGGCCCGAGTCGTAACGACCCGCCGATCGGCGATGGTGGGCGCGACAGGGATTGAACCTGTGACCCCACCCGTGTGAAGGGTGTGCTCTACCGCTGAGCTACGCGCCCATCGCTCCGATGCGCCGTCTGTGGCGCATGCCGCGATGTTGTTGCGGGCTTTCCACCAACGCAACGGGGCGACGTCGCCGCCGCCCCTTGTTCAGTCGCCTTAGGACAGGCGGCGAAGACTTGTCCAGCCCCGTCGCCGCCGATCGACGCGAAATCAGTTGACCGCGTCCTTCAGGCCCTTGCCGGCCTTGAACTTCGGCTGCGTCGAGGCCTTGATCGTCATCGGCTCGCCGGTACGCGGATTGCGCCCGGTCGAAGCCTTGCGCTTCGACACCGAAAAGGTGCCGAACCCGACGAGGCGAACCTCGTCACCCTTTTTCAGCGCCGCCGAGATCACATCGAAGACCGCCTCGACTGCCTTGCTGGTGTCACCCTTGCCCAGCCCGGATACGTCCGCGACCGATGCGATCAATTCCTGTTTGTTCATGCCTTCAGACCCCCGTGTAACGAAACTGCTCGAATGAGTCGCGGCGCAAGGCCGAACCTCCAATAAGGCCGGTCAATAACCCGCTGTCAAAGAAAAATGTCCTGATTCGAGCCGTTCGCTACACGAAAAGAACGTTGATCAAAGCTTGATCAATGATGAACGCCGCCGCCGATCGGCGCGACCCCGACGGGCGGCTGCGCCGCGAGATCGTCCGCCTCGCTCCAGTCGATCGCCTCGAGCGGTGCGGTCAGCGCCAGGCGCAGCACCTCATCGACATGGCTTACCGGGATGATCGTGAGGCCCTCGCGAATGTTCGCGGGGATCTCGGCGAGGTCCTTTTCGTTCTCCGCCGGGATCAACACGGTCTTGATGCCACCGCGCAGCGCGGCGAGCAGCTTCTCCTTGAGGCCGCCGATCGGCAGCACGCGCCCGCGCAACGTCACCTCGCCGGTCATCGCCACGTCGCGGCGCACCGAAATACCCGTCAGCGTCGACACGATCGACGTGACGATGCCGATTCCGGCCGAGGGACCGTCCTTGGGCACCGCGCCTTCGGGCAGATGGATGTGGATGTCCTTGCGGTTGAAGATGCTCGGCTTGATCCCGTAGGTCGGGCTGCGCGCCTTGATGTAGCTGAACGCGGTCTCGATCGATTCCTTCATCACGTCGCCGAGCTTGCCGGTGACCTTGGCGGCGCCCTTGCCGGGCACGGTGACGCTCTCGATCGTCAGCAATTCGCCGCCGACCTCGGTCCAGGCGAGACCCGTGACCGCGCCGATCTGATCGTCTTCCTCGGACAAGCCATGGCGGAACTTCTTCACGCCGGCATAGTCGGCAAGATTGTCGGGCGTGATGACCACGCTCTCCATCTTGTTCTCAAGGATGCGGCGCAGCGCCTTGCGCGCCAGCCGGGCGATCTCGCGCTCGAGCGTGCGCACGCCGGCTTCCCGCGTATAGCCCTGGATCAACGCGCGCAGGCCCTCGGTCGTCAGGACGAATTCGCCCTCCTTCAGGCCATGCGCCTCGATCTGCTTGGCGATCAGGTGGCGCTGCGCGATCTCGACCTTCTCGTCCTCGGTATAGCCTTCGAGCCGGATGATCTCCATCCGGTCGAGCAGCGCCTGGGGCAGGTTGAGCGTGTTCGCGGTGGTGACGAACATGATGTCCGACAGATCGATGTCGATCTCGAGATAGTGATCCTGGAACTTGCCGTTCTGCTCCGGGTCGAGCACCTCGAGCAGCGCCGAGGCCGGATCGCCACGGAAATCCTGGCCGAGCTTGTCGATCTCGTCGAGCAGGAACAGCGGGTTGGACGTGCCGGCCTTTTTGAGATTGGTGACGATCTTGCCCGGCAGCGAGCCGATATAGGTGCGGCGGTGGCCGCGAATCTCGGCCTCGTCGCGCACGCCGCCGAGCGACTGACGCACGAACTCGCGCCCGGTCGCCTTGGCGATCGACTTGCCAAGGCTGGTCTTGCCGACGCCCGGTGGGCCGACGAGGCACAGGATCGGCCCCTTCAGCTTGTTGGTGCGGGCCTGCACCGCGAGATATTCGATGATCCGGTCCTTGACCTTCTCGAGCGCGTAATGGTCCTCATCGAGCACCGCCTGTGCCGCGACGATATCCTTTTTCAGCTTGGACTTCTTGCCCCAGGGCAGGCCGAGCAGCACGTCGAGATAATTGCGCACGACGGTCGCCTCGGCGGACATCGGCGCCATCGTCTTGAGCTTCTTGAGCTCCGCCGTGGCCTTGGTGCGGGCTTCCTTCGACAGCTTGAGCGTGGCGATCTTCTGGGTCAGCTCGGCGACTTCGTCGGCCTCGCCTTCCTCGCCATCATTGCCCAGTTCGCGCTGGATCGCCTTGAGCTGCTCGTTGAGATAATATTCGCGCTGCGTCTTCTCCATCTGGCGCTTGACGCGGCTCTTGATCTTCTTCTCGACCTGCAACACGCCAAGCTCGCCTTCCATAAAGGCGAAGACCATCTCCAGCCGCTTGGCCGGATCGCGCTCGACCAGCAGCGACTGCTTGTCGGCGACCTTGATCGCGATGTTGCCGGCGACCGCGTCGGCGAGTCGCGACGGATCCTCGATCTCGCCGAGCTGCACCGCGGTCTCGGCGGGCAGCTTGCGGTTGAGCTTGGCGTAATTTTCGAACTGGTCGATCACCGAGCGCATCAGCGCGGCGATCTCATGGCTGGCCGTTGCCAGTTCTTCCTCGCCCTCGCCGCCCTCGAGCATCGTCACGTCGGCGACGAGATAGCCATCCTTGGGCGCGACGGCTTCGAGCTGCGCGCGCAGCTTGCCTTCGACGAGCACACGCACGGTGCCGTCGGGCAGCTTGAGAAGCTGAAGCACCGAAGCGGTGACGCCAATGTCGTAGAGATCGTCGCGATCGGGATCGTCTTCGGCCGGGTCGAGCTGGGCGACGAGGAAAATTTCCTTGTCGGCGGCCATCGCCGCTTCCAGTGCCGCGACCGACTTGTCGCGACCGACGAACAGCGGCACGATCATATGCGGGAAGACGACGATGTCGCGCAACGGCAGGACGGGGTAGGTGTTGGTCATGAATGCTCCGGAGGCGCCTGAACGCAGCGCCGATCTTTCCTTATATGGTGACGGAAACGCTTCCATCAATCGTCGTGCGTTGATCTGGGCGGCAACGGCGTTTTTGGCAATCCCCGCGCATGCCCGCAATGCGCGCGCGCCGACCGCCGATCCGGTCGCGCGCGCCCGCGCGGCGATGGGCGGCGCGGCGCTGCTGACGCGTGTCAGGGCGATCGGCTGGAGCGGCACGGCTCGGGTGATGACTGCCGGGCGTCCGCTCGCGCTCGGTGTGGAAACGCGGATCGAGCCGTTCGTCCGGGCCCGCACCGACAGCTGGCTGATCGAGGAGGGGCGCGTGGAAAAGCGCACGCTGATGATCGAGGGGCAGCAGGGCTTCGTCGTCTTCAAGGGACGACAGGTCGCGCTTGCGCCGGCCGAGGCCGAGCATGAACGCCAGCAATTCGGCATTTACGGCCATATGCTGCTCGCCGGCACGGCGATGCCGCGCGGCGCCGCGATCATGTCGGTGCGTGCCGGTTACCCCGATGCGTTGCTTGCGCCGGGTCGCGACGGCATGCCGTCGGTTGCGGCCTATGTCATCGAGTCCCCCGACTCGACCGGCACGCTGCGTGAGCGCTTCACCTTTTCGGGCAGCGTCACCGACCAGGGTCTGCACTGGCCGCAGCGCATCGCGATGACGCGCAACGGCGCGGCCTTTTCCACGCTGACCATCGACGAGCTGAGCGTGGAGTTATCCGGCACATGATGCGCCGCCTGCTGGCCACCGCCTTGCTGTTGCTGACCGCCGCTTCGCTGCCCGGCAAGGGCGAACCGCCGCTCACCGAACAGACCCGCCGCTCGGGCGGGGCGATCGACCCCGACCAGGCGAGGCTGCGCTTCGACGCCGCCGATCTGCGCTTCGAGGTGCTGCCCGAGACTGAATCGATCGATGCGACCGCGACCCTCCGCTTCACCGCGCGCGCACCGCTCGACCGGCTGGTGATCGATCTCGACCGCAATCTCGGGCCACGCACGGTGGCGATCGACGGGGTGCCGCTGCCCGCCTCCGCTTTTGCCAACCCGGAAGGGCGGCTGACCATCACCCTGCCCCACCGCATTGCCGCGGGCGGCACGGTGACGGCGACGATCGGCTATGGCGGCACCCCGCACATCGCGGTGCGCGCGCCGTGGGACGATGGCATGGTCTGGTCGAAGACGCCCGACGGCCGCCCCTGGATTGCCAGCACGACCGAAGGATCGGGCTGCGACCTGCTCTGGCCGTGCCTCGATTTTCCGACCGGCGAGCCCGAGGTCGTCACGCTGCACATCACCGTGCCCGAGGGTCTGAAGGCGCCCTCCAACGGGGTGCTGCTCGGGGTCGACACGCTCGCCGATGGGCGCACCACTTGGCATTGGCGGGTGAAGCATCCCAACACCTATGCCATCGCGCTCAACATCGCGCCCTATGAGGTGATCTCGGGCGGCTACAAGAGCCGCTACGGCAACAGCATCCCGCTCTATTACTGGTACCTGCCCGGCGAGGAGATCAAGGCGAAAGCGCTGTTCGCCGAGTTCGCCCCGACGCTTGATTTCTACGAGGCCAATGTCGGCCCCTATCCATGGGGCGACGAGAAGGTCGGCGTGGTCGAGACGCCGCATCTCGGCATGGAGCACCAGACGATCAACGCCTATGGCAATGGCTATCGCAAGGCGCCCGAGGGGTTCGACTGGCTGTTCCAGCACGAATTCGGCCATGAATGGTTCGGCAACCAGCTCACCGCCGCCGACTGGGACGATTACTGGCTGCACGAGGGTTATGCCGAATATATGCAGCCGCTCTACGGCCGCTGGCGCGAGGGCGAGGCGCGCTATGCCACGATGCTCGACGCGCAGCGCAACCAGATCCTCGATCTGCGCCCGATCGTCTCGGGGCAGCCGCGCACCCAGGACGATGTTTATCAGCTCGAGCGCGGCGGGCCCGGTGCCGACATCTATTACAAGGGCGCGTGGATGCTCCACACGCTCCGCAACCTGATCGGCGACCGCGCCTTTCGCGACGTGACGCGGCTCGCGGTATATGGCCGGCTCGATCCCCGCCCGGGCAATTTTCGCCCGCGTTACGGCACCACGGCGGAATATGAGCGCAACGTGCGCCGCGTCACGGGCAAGGATTTCGGCTGGTTCTTCGACGTCTATCTGCGCCAGGCGGCCTTGCCCGAACTGATCGAGACGCGGCAGGGCGACCGGCTCGCGCTGCGCTGGCAAGCGCCAGGCGGTCACCCCTTCCCGATGCCGGTCGAGGTGCAGGTCGACGGCCGTATCGTCCGTGTGGCGATGGCCGGGGGCACGGGGAGCCTGGTCGTCCCGCGACACGCGCATATCGTCACCGACCCGTTCAGCCGCATCCTCAAGCGCTCGCGCGCAATTGAAGACTTTCAGGCGTGGAAGGACAGCGAGGCGCGCAAGACGCAGACGAAGTAACCGTATTGTATATATAACACACTGTTGATATGCGGAGCATGATGAGCATGCTTTTCCATCACGACCCGATCGGCTGGCCCAGCCTCGCGGCGTTCGCCCTGGGGGTATTGATCGGGATCACGGCCGTGTTGCTGGCGCGATTCCGCGCGCAAAAGGCACCCAAGGTTGCCGAGAGCGGGCGCGCCACGATCAGCTGGCTGTGGATCGGCGTGCAGGGCCTTGCCCTTGGGCTGACCGGATTTGGCGCGATCGACGTCGTTCCCGGGGCACCCACGCCGGCGATGCTCGCCCGCGCCGCGCTCGTCCTCGCCCTGGTGCTCACCGCGATCTGGCTGTTCGATTCGGCGTCGCGCACGATGGGCAAAACGTGGAGCCTGGTGGCACGGACCCGCAGCGACCATCATCTCGTCCAGACCGGCCCGTTCGCGCTGGTGCGCCATCCCATCTATGTCGCGCTGTTCCTGTTCATGCTGGCGATGGCGATCGCCTATGGCCACACCGCCATGCTGATCCTCGCAATCCCGATCTATGCGCTCGGCACATGGCTCCGCGTCCGCCAGGAAGAGCGGTTGCTGCGTACGATGTTCGGCGGCGAATATGACGCCTATGCCGCGCGGGTTAAACGCTTCGTGCTAGGGATATTCTGACCCCTAAGGTTGCCGCTGCGCCTCGCGCCACATCGACCAGAAGGGTGGCCCGTCCGTGCCGACGCGCCACTCGCCCGTCAGGTCGAAGCCGATCGCGCGATAAAAGCCGATATTGCGTTCGAGCGGCGTCTCCAGATAGGTCGGCAAGCCCGACCCGGCGACGCGATCGAGACCCGCGCGCACCGCGGCGCCGCCAAAACCCTTGCCCTGCGCGGCAGGATCGCAACCGGCGATGTGCAGATACCAATAATCACCGCGCGGTAGATGCCGGTCGATGGCGTCCGACACCGCCAGCGCGCGCGGCAGCGCGGTGCCGAAGATGCCGAGCATCGGCAACGCCTGTTTCAGCATCGCCCAGTGGCTGGTGCGCGATTGCCCCGGCCCACGCCACATGGTCGCTGCCTCGCCCCCGCCGGTAATGAGGCGCATGCCCACGGCGTCCTCGTCGAACAGCAACGCGAAAAGGCGCGGTAGCTTGCGCGCCCGCACCACGGGATCGGGAAAGATGTAGCTGATCGCCGGATCGTCGGCGAAGGCGCTGGCAAGCAACGCCGCGACCCGCGCACGATCGGCATTGCCGGCGACGCGGGTCGGGACGGTGTCGGTCACGAGTCGGCTTTATGCCGCGCCGGTGCCGGTCTTTTCCTTCTTGCCATAGACGCGGATCGGCTCCTTGCGGCCCTCGATCACGTCCTTGTCGATCATCACCTCGTCGACCGAGTCCATCCCCGGCAGATCGAACATCGTGTCGAGCAGGATGCTTTCGAGGATCGAACGCAACCCGCGCGCGCCGGTCTTGCGATCGATCGCCTTTTTGGCGACCTGGACCAGTGCCTCGTCGGTGAAGCCGAGCTTGACCGACTCCATGTCGAACAGCTTCTGATACTGCTTGACCAGCGCGTTCTTGGGCTCGGTCAGGATCGTCACCAGCGCCGGCACGTCGAGATCCTCGAGCGTGGCGATCACCGGCAGGCGACCGACGAATTCCGGAATCAGGCCGAACTTGAGCAAATCCTCGGGTTCTACCGACTTGAGCGTCTCGCCGGTGCGGCGTTCCTCGGGCGCGGCGACATAGGCGCCGAAACCGATCGACTTGCCCTGCAGGCGGTCGCCGATGATCTTTTCGAGGCCGCTGAACGCACCACCACAGATGAACAGGATGTTGGTGGTGTCGACCTGCAGGAACTCCTGCTGCGGATGCTTGCGCCCGCCCTGTGGCGGCACCGAGGCGGTGGTGCCCTCCATCAGCTTGAGCAGCGCCTGCTGCACGCCCTCGCCCGACACGTCGCGTGTGATCGAGGGATTCTCGGCCTTGCGGCTGATCTTGTCGATCTCGTCGATATAGACGATGCCGCGCTGCGCCCGCTCGACATTATAGTCGGAGGCCTGGAGCAGCTTGAGGATGATGTTCTCGACATCCTCGCCGACATAGCCGGCTTCGGTCAGCGTCGTCGCATCGGCCATGGTGAAGGGCACGTCGAGGATGCGTGCCAGCGTCTGGGCGAGCAGCGTCTTGCCGCAGCCAGTCGGCCCGACGAGCAGGATGTTCGACTTGGCGAGCTCGACATCCGCGCCCTTCTGGCCGTGGTTGAGGCGCTTGTAATGGTTGTGGACGGCCACCGACAGCACGCGCTTGGCGCGCTTCTGCCCGATGACATAGTCGTCGAGCACGTCGCAGATTTCCTGCGGCGTCGGCACGCCACCATCCTTTTTGGAGACCAACGCCGATTTGGTCTCCTCGCGGATGATGTCGTTGCACAGCTCGACGCACTCGTCGCAGATGAAGACCGTCGGTCCGGCGATCAGCTTGCGCACCTCATGCTGCGACTTGCCGCAGAAAGAGCAATAGAGCGTGCTCTTGGAGTCGCCGCCGGTGAGCTTCGTCATTCAAACCATCCTTCGCCCGCCCGGGAAAGGCGCGCTGTTACAGGGGCGTATCCTAGACCGCCCAGCTTACATCCGACAATCAACAAATTCACCTAGCGATGACAGCCTCAATATCGGGTTTACGAACTCGGCAAAATCGGCGGAACGGGATCTTCCGACAGTGCCGGGCGCTTGTCGAACACCTCGTCGATCAGGCCGAACTCCTTGGCCTCGTGCGACGACAGGAACTTGTCGCGGTCCATGGCATGCTCGATCTCGCCGATCGGCTTGCCGGTATATTCGGCATAAAGCTCGTTCATGCGATGCCGGATGCGCAGGATTTCGCGCGCCTGGATCTCGATGTCGGATGCCATGCCCTGCGCCCCGCCCGACGGCTGGTGGATCATGATCCGGGCATTGGTCAGCGCGACGCGCATGCCGCGCTCGCCGGCGCAGAGCAGGAAACTGCCCATCGACGCGGCCTGGCCGATGCACACCGTGCCGACGCGCGGACGGATGTAATTCATCGTGTCGTGGATCGCCATGCCCGCCGTGACGACACCGCCCGGCGAGTTGATGTACATGTAGATGTCCTTCTTCGGGTTCTCGGACTCGAGGAAGAGCAGCTGGGCGGTGATGACCGAGGCCATATGGTCCTCGACGCCGCCGGTGATGAAGATGATGCGCTCGCGCAACAGCCGCGAATAGATGTCGAAGCTGCGCTCGCCGCGGTTCGATTGCTCGATCACGATGGGCACCAGGCCCGCGCTGGTCTGCTGCAGACCGAGCCCGGCCTGCATCAGGGGGCTGGAGAAGTCGCCGGTCTCGAACGGATTGTGCATGTTAAATTCTGGTCCTTATGCCCCGTGGATACGCCCTACATCGGCGCTGGCGGAAGCGAGTTCAAGCCCCGCGCTGCGGTGCCCTATGTGCTAGATAGGCGAGCCGACGCACTTCGCGGCGTCCGCGCACCACCGTATCGAGGATCAATCCGGTAAATGCGTTGAGCGCGGCGAGGATGACAAGTCCCGTAACGAGGATCGCCGTCGGCTGGCGCGGCACGAGGCCGGTGTGGAGATAGGTCAGGACCAGCGGCACCGCAAGGAGCAGCGCGACGAGCCCCAGCACCACGCCGACCGCCCCGAAGAACAGCAGCGGGCGCTCCAGCCGGTAGAGCTGGACGATCGTGTTGAGGATACGCAGGCCGTCGCCATAAGTGCTGAGTTTCGACTCCGAGCCTTCCGGCCGCGCGAAATAGGGCGTCTCGACTTCCGCCACGGGCATTTTCAGCTCGAGCGCATGGACGCTGATCTCGGTTTCGATCTCGAAACCCGCCGACAGGACCGGAAAGCTCTTCACGAAGCGGCGCGAGAACACCCGGTAACCCGATAGGATATCAGTGAAACTCCGCCCAAAAAGGCGCGCGAGCATGCCCGTCAACACGGCATTGCCGAAGCGGTGGCCACGGCGATAGGCCGCATCGGCCTGGGTCACGCGCGACCCGACGACCATGTCGAGATGCTCGTCGAGCAACCGCGCGACGAGCGCCGGCGCCGAGGCCGCGTCATAGGTCGCGTCGCCATCGGCCATGACGTAGATATCGGCATCGACATCGGCGAACATCCGCCGCACGACATTGCCCTTGCCCTGCATCCGCTCGCTGCGCACCACGGCGCCGGCCGCTCGCGCCGCCGCGATCGTGCCATCGCGACTGTTGTTGTCATAGACGTAGATCGTCGCACCCGGCAACGCGGCGCGAAAGCCGGCCACGGTCTGCGCTATCGCCGCTTCTTCGTTATAGCAGGGCAGCAGGACGGCGATGCGGGAGGTCATCGACCTGCCTTAGGCAGGAATCAGCGCCGGTTCGACCCCTTTTGTGGCTTTTCCGCCGACTGAATCAAAACGACGTCGCGGCCCGGGGCAGCGACGTCGCGTTTGATTGCCGAAAAACCAGCGAAATCAGTCCTTCTTCGCTGCGGCCTTCTTAGCGGCAGGCTTCTTGGCCGGTGCCTCATCTGCCTCAACAGCTTCCGCCTTGGGCTTGGCCGCCTTCTTGGCGACAGGCTTCGCCTCGACGGGCTTGTCCTCGGCCGGCGCTGCCACGACGTCCGCTTCTTCAGCATCGGCCTTCTTGGCGGCCGGCTTCTTGGCGGCGGCCTTCTTGGCCTTGGGCTTGTGGTTCTCGTGGTCGTGGCTGTGCGTGCCGGTCGAGAAGCCTTCCTCGCTCTCGATCGCCGCTTCGAGTTCGGCGCGCGTCACTTCGCGATCGGTGATCTCGGCCTTGTCGAACAGCCAGTCGACGACCTTGTCCTCGTACAGCGGCGCACGCAGCTGGGCAGCGGCCATCGGCTCGGACTGGACATACTGGATGAAGCGCTGGCGATCTTCCGGGCCGTACTGCTGCGCGGCCTGCGCGATCAGGCGGTTCATCTCCTGCTGGGTGACCTCGACGCCATTGGCCTGGCCGATCTCGCTCAGCAACAGGCCGAGGCGCACGCGACGCTCGGCGATCGACTTATAATCGTCGCGCTCGGCTTCCATTTCCTTGAGCGCAGCCTCGGGATCGGGCTCGTGCGTCGCTTCATGCTCGAGCTGCTGCCAGATCTGGTCGAATTCGGCGGCGACCATCGAGGGCGGGACCGGGAAATCATGACCCTCGGCGAGCTGATCGAGCAGCTTGCGCTTCATGTGCGTGCGAGTCAGGCCGTTGAGCTCCTGCTCGACCTGGCCCTTGAGCAGGCCCTTGAGCTGCTCGAGATCGGTCAGGCCCAGCGAGGTCGCCAGTTCGTCGTCGATCTTGCTCTCGGCGGCAGTCTTCACCGCGGTGATGACGAGGTCGAAGGTCGCCGCCTTGCCGGCGAGTTCCTTGGCCTGATAGTCTTCCGGGAAGGTCACGTTGATCTGGCGCTCTTCGCCGGTCTTCACGCCGATCACCTGGTCTTCGAAGCCGGGGATCAGGCGACCGGTGCCGATCTCGACCGACATGTCGGTGCCCGTGCCGCCATCGAACGCCACGCCATCGACCTTGCCGGTGAAGTCCATGACGACGAGGTCGCCGGTCTTGGCCTTGTAGGTCGGCTTGGCATCGTCCCAGCGCTTCTGCTGGTCGGCGAACTTCTGCAACTGCTCGGTCACCGCGCTGTCATCCGCCGGCACCGACAGGCGCTCGAGCTTGAGCGCGTCGATTGCGGGGGTCGGCACGTCGGGCAGCACTTCGAGCTCGACCTTGACCTCGGCGTCCTGACCGAGCTCGTAACCGTCATCGAGGCTGACCGATGGCTGGATCGCGGGACGAATCCGCTGGTCGGCGATCAACTGCTGGATGCCTTCCTGGATCGAGCTGTTGAGCGCGTCCTGCATCAGCGAGGGCCCGTGCATCTTGCGCACGAGATTCGCCGGCACCTTGCCGGGGCGGAAACCGGGCATGCGGACCTGCGGCGCGACCTTCTTCAGCTCGGCATCGACACGCTTGTCGATGTCCTTGGCGGTGATCGTCAGGGTGTAGGCACGCTTCAGGCCTTCGTTCAACGTCTCGACAGTCTGCATGATCTCGCTCGAAGCCTTGAATAGAATGGAGTTGCCATGTCCCGTCATGCGCGACGGGACTGGTGCGGGCGAAGGGACTCGAACCCCCACATCTTGCGATACTTGGACCTAAACCAAGCGCGTCTACCAGTTCCGCCACGCCCGCATGGGACACCGCCGGTGGCGGCGCTCTATAGCAGTGATGCGCGCGGGGGCAAGCGCGGCGATCATTTCGTCGCACCGCCCCCCCCCGCGTCATGCTGATAACCTCAGCTCCGGGGGGCCTTTCCCATCACGGCGCTTGCCTGGACCGCACGCGCCGCCGCGATGTCGGCGTCGAAATAATGGATCACGGGTGCCTCGAACGTGATCAAATAGAGCTTGCCGTCGATCACCGCGCCCGTCGCCTCACCCTTGCGGCGGACCTCTTCGCCCTGCACGACGAAACTGTAGGTGAAATGAAATCCGGGCTTGCCGGCGAAAGTTTGCGGCTCGATCGAGTCGATCGCCATCAGCGACGTCCCGACCGACACACGGTAGCTGCTCTCGAACAGCTGCGCGATGTCCGGGATCAGCATCGTCGCGGAGAATTTCGGCAGCGGGTCGGTCTTCTTGCGCGCGTCGCGAAACAACGTCGCGCCATCGGCGATTCCGCCGTAAAAGGTCAGGTCATTGAGCGGCAAGCCGTCGAGCGTCCAGCTCTCCGCATTGCGACCGGGCCGTCCGCTGAGTCGATTCCAGTCCATGCCCGGCGTTACCGTCAGCCCCGATTTGGCGACGGTGACGGCAGTGCCCTTCGGCATGATCTTGTTGGCGATGGCCGGCGTGGCGCCGCCCGCGAGCACCAGAGCCCCCGCGAGCATCAAGCGAGTGAAGCGCTGCATCGATTATCCTCCTGCCATCATGGCGATCAACGCCTTGTCCGAAGCGTCTGGTTTGCGCGTGAGATAGATTTTGAGTGCAGCCTGACCGTCAGCCTGCGCGCCGGAGCGCAGCAGCGACAGGCCGAGGCCACGCCAGCATTCGACCGGCGCATCCGGCGCGGCGCTGGCGCTGCGATAGAAACCGACCGCCGCCGTGAGATCCTCCGGGCGACCACGCGAGCGATAGAGTTCGCCGCGCGCATAGTTCAGGCTTGGCGTCCAGCCTTCCGACGCGAGATTGCCGATCAGATATTCGGTCCCGCCGAAATCGTTGAGCTTTACCTGGTCGTCGATCAGGCTTGCCCACCACCGGCCGAGTGCGGCCTGATATTCGCTCCGTCCGATGCTTGCCGTCGGCGGCACCGTCATTTTGGCGGCCAGGGCGTTCAGCGAGGCTACGCGCTCGGCGCTTGGCGGATGGGTCGCGAACATCCCCCGATCCTTGTCCTTGCGGCTCTTCACCTTGCGCGCCTCGGCCGTTGCATCGGCCTCGGCACGAAACTGTTCCCAGATCCGTCCTGCTTCACGCGGATCATAGCCGGCCTTCGCCATCAACCCCAGCGAGCCCGTATCTGCTTCGGATTCCTGGTCGCGCGAAAACTTGTAGAGCGCGCCGATCTCACCCAGCGCAAAGAGTCCGAGACCGAACACGCTCATCCAGGCGACGGTCGAAGACTTTGATTTCGCCTGGCGGAAAAGGGCCAGCGAGTGGCGATCCTGGTAATGAATGAACTCGTGCGCCAGGACCGCGGAAAGCTGGGCCTCGTTGCGGACACGCAGCAACAGACCAGACCATATCTGCATCATGCCATTGGGCGCTGTCGTCGCGTTGAAATAGGGCGTCCGCATCAAGTAGATGCGAATCTCGCTACAGCGCGGCCCGACCGTCCGGCAGAACACGTCATGCACATAGGCATTGATCGCAGGATCGTGAATGACGAAATTCGAGGTCCTGACCTGTCGCTCGGACTCTTCCATCTCCATCCAGAGACCGCGTTCATCCTTGTCCTGCGGTTGATAGGCACCCTGCGCATCGGCGGGTTGTACCGACGCCTGCGGCGCGGGAAGCGGAAGTTGCTGCGCCGGGGCAACAGAACTCGTTACCAGCGCCGCGATCGCGCAGCCGAGCGCGCACCGACGAACGATCATTTCGTCGCAGCGGCGGCCGGCGTTGCGACCGGAGCGACCATGCCGGGGAACCCGTTGAGCAGTTGGCGGACGCGCTTATCGGCCCCTTCGGCGGTCCGTACGTCGCCGCCCATCTGCGGGTCCGCGTTGAGCCAGATCACATCGCCGGTTTTCAGGTCGACAAGGCCGGCATAACCGATATGCACACCCGGCGCGATCGAAACACCCATCAGCGCGCCAAATATTTGCGCTGCCTTGCGGCCGCTCGAGCCATAGGCATCGTAGGTGAAAACGAACAGGGCATAGTCCGCTCCCGTCATCTTTGCGATCCGCGACACCCCGTCACCCAGGGTATAATCGAAAACCTCGCCCTTCTTGGTCGGCAAGCGATTGCCCGGAAACAGCTTATATGTCTGGATCGAGTTTGCGACTGCGGTGAACAGGGATTTATATTCGGCAAGATAAGCGCCGTCATCGCCTTGCGGGTCTGCCGGGAACTCGATTTTTGCGCCAGATACGGAATTGTTCCGGCGCAGCGACTCCTCGATCAACTGGCGCGCAGCGGCGGTCCAATCCGCGTTCGGCTCGTCGATGCTACCCGTGGTCAGCGTACCGACATGCACGTCGGGACGGAATACCACCACGGTCGCCGGGTGGTCGGTCGGGAAAACGAAGCCCGGCTTGATCGCGAAGCGTTCCTGGGCTGAAGCACCCGCCGGAAGCAGGCACAGCAATGCCGCCAACGCCGCCAAAAACCGAATATGCATGCGACCCCCGATAGCATGGGGGACCCCCTCCCCCTTTCGATCCATCTTGCCCGCGCCGCCGCCAGTTGCAAGAGGGATTTTCAAGGTAATACCAGCGGGCGAAAGGACTGACTCTGCGGGGATTCCCAAGAGGTTGATTTTCTGATTCGATGCGGAAGTGTTGGATTGGAGGCGGAGATGTCTGGGATCACGATTACGCGAC